>NZ_CP041350.1 GCF_009834365.1 Komagataeibacter xylinus
GTTCAAGGTCCGCATCATCCAGCACGATGAAGGCGTCTGCTGCCCAAGCTCCATCGTGTCCTCTTCAGCGCCGCACCCGCTTCGGCCGCGACCGTCTGGCCCGCGCGTTCGCTGCCCGTCAGGGCGACGCCACGGATGCGGACATCCTTGATCAGTTCAGCGGACTGGTCATTGTCGAGGAAGATGTTGGTATAGACGCCGACAGGCGCACCTGCATCGTGAACAGCTTTTCAAAGGCCAGCGCGCATTGCGGCACGTTGGGCGCGTGCTTGGCGATGACCACGTTACCCGCCATCAGGTTCGGCCCGCTACGCGAGCCAACTGATAGTAGGGGAAGTTCCATGGCTCGATGCAGTAGATCAGGCCAAGCGGCTGGTTGATGATCTTTGCGTGGCCTTCCTTGACCTTCAGATGCGTGGGGGCGAGGAATTCTGCCGCGCCATCGGCATAGAAGGACAGGATATCGGCGGTAATGTCGATTTCTTCCAGCGCGTCAGGCAGCGCCTTGCCCATTTCGGTCGCGATCAGGCGCGCATGCGCCACCCGGTCGCGGCGCAGCAGGGCGGCGGCCTTTGACATGATGACCTTGCGGGCTGCGATGTCGCGCTTTTTCCAGTCGGTCTTCCACACATGGTCCGCGCGATCCACAATCGCCTTCATCTGTGCGGCGGTATGCAGTTCAAACGTGCGTTCCACGGTTTCCGTGGTCGGGTTGAGGGTCTGGTAAAAACTCATTGGTCCGTTTCCCTGTTTATTGATTGTGGAAAGGATAGTCGGTGTAGCCATGTGCGCTGCCGCCATACATCGTCGCCGGGTCCAGCAGATTGAGCGGCCAGTTATGTTCCAGCCGCGCAGGCAGATCCGGATTGGCGATGAACTTCCGGCCAAAGCCGATCACGTCCGTCCATCCATGACCCAGCACATGCTGTGCCTTGTGCAGGTCGTACCGGCCTGCGCACAGAATGCGGCCGCCAAAGATGTCGCGCACGCTGGCGCGGAAGGCATCCGGCATTTCGGGCGCATTGTCCCAGTCAGCCTCGGCCAGCGAGACATAGGCGATGCCTGCCTCTGCCAGCACGCGCACGGCTTGCGTGTAGGTCTCCGCCGGGTTGTCTTCCAGCAGGCCGAGATACACGCGCTCTTCCGCGGTCGTGCCGAACAGCGGGGAAAACCGCACGCCCAGCCTGTCAGGCGTGACCACGGCGGAGACGGCCTCGACCACTTCACGCAGGAAGCGCAGGCGATTGGACAGACTACCGCCATAGGCATCGGTGCGGAAATTGGCCCGTTCGGATAGGAACTGGTTGATCAGGTAGCCATTGGCGGCGTGGATTTCCACTCCATCGAACCCGGCAGACAGCGCATTACGTGCTGCCTGTGCATACATCTCCACCATTGCATGGATTTCAGGAACGGTCAGCGCGCGCGGCATGTCGGGCGGCACCAGCTTTCCCGTGCCCGGCCCCGTGGGGATGAACACGTTGACACCCGTTGCGGCCACGGCGGACGGGCGATCGGTGCCTCATGACCGGGCTGCAATGCCCGGTGGGACACGCGGCCAACATGCCACAACTGTGCGAAGATGGGTCGCCGCTTTGCGTGTACCGCATCGGTGACCAGTTTCCAGCCCGCGACCTGTTCAGGGGAGTAGATGCCCGGTGTCCAGGCATAGCCCTGTCCGCGGGGTTCGATCTGCGTGCCTTCGGTAATCAGGAAACCCGCCTGAGTGCGCTGCGCGTAATACTCGGCCATCAGCGCGTTGGGAATATCGCCGGGCTGGGTGCTGCGGCAGCGTGTCAGCGGTGGCAGGAAGATCCGGTTTTCAAGCGACAGGTCGCCCAGCCGCATAGGCCCGAATAAAGAAGATGAAGACATGATCAACCCTGTTTACAAATGCAGGCCATCCGTCCGGCCCGCATGTAAACATTGACCCAGCCAGCGGCGTGCGCAAGAACGCACATAAACCGCCACTAGTGTCAGGAATGATACCATGCCCCGCATCCGTCATACCACGCTGGCCTGCAGTCCCGGCTGCACGGTGGAAGCTACGCTCGAACTGTTTGGGGTAAGTGGAAGGCGCTGATTCTGTACCACCTGTTCGAGGACGGGGTGCTGCGGTTCGGCGAACTGCGCCGCCGCCTGCCCAACGTCACACAGCGGATGCTGACCAATCAGTTGCGCGAACTCGAGGCGGACGGGCTGGTGTCACGCACCGTCTTCCCCGAGGTGCCCCCGCATGTGGAATACGCCCTGACCGATCTGGGAAAGACGCTGAAGCCGGTCATTCAGGCGCTCAAAACGTGGGGAGATCGCTATGCGCATTCTGTCCAGCGGAACAAAGCTGCTGATTGAGATTGGCTGCGAATATTTGCAGAAATCAAGGAGACGGCTGGCTTCATTTTCCTCGCGATGGAATAATCCATCATCAGACAGCCCGAGATTCCGGGAAATACGATATTTGATGATTATTCATCGCCGAAGTATTGATCGCCTTCAGGACGTGAGCAGACAGAGACTGGACATTGCCGGTTCATTCGGTCGCGACTTGGCTGATTGCCGCCATAAGAAATGCCTGATGGTGGGGGACGCGCTATTCCATATTCCGGAAAAAGCGCTGTTCTATTTCAAGGAAGCAGTCCTGATCGTGGCCTCCAGCCAAGCACTAATGCGGGTAATGACCTCTGCCTCAATGCCAAAATAGCCGTGTGGCGTAAGCGAACCACAGTTCTTTTCAGACCGGGTTGTACCGCCTGCCACCATTAACACGGTGACTTCACGACTGCCTGTCATGGCTGCGCCAATTCGCTTTGCGTCCTGTGGCGGGGCAACATTGCATCGGTCATCGCGATTGGCGACAACGAGAACAGGCGCCTGCACCTTCTCTGGATGGGCGCTGAAAACGGTTTCCCCGCTGACGCCCATAACGGATACCGATTCAGTCAGCACGACACCGGCAATATCCCCTGAAGCGGCATGGGCCGCGCCATTGACGGCTGCAATGGCGCCCTGGCTTGTACCAAGTAGAAAAACAGGCCCTGAGTCCTGTCTATGCACGAAAGCGATGATATCCTCGATAAGTTGGGCATAACGCGCGGAACTACGCTGCCCTCGAAGATTGCGGTGACCAACTGTGTCCGGAATGAGAACCGCATAGCCGCGCTTGTTCCATGCCTTGCGCGTTCGCACGACGAAGTTGTCACCATGCCGGATGCGCCCGTCCTGCCCGAGGCCGATGTCACCTATGCCGCCCGGGAACATGATGATCGTTGCCTGTGGCCGGGCCGGAGAACCGAAGACGGCCCTGATAGACCCGCCAGCATTGAGAGGGATATTCATGACACGTTCATTGATACCCGGATCTACGATATTGGCAGTGATCCCCGGGGCAATGTGGTCGCTGGCATAAGCCACTATTGGCAGGAGCGCGCAGGCAGTCACCACGATCATCGTGCAGTGCAGGTATTTTGACATGGGCCTATGGAGACTGGTTATGATCATCTCATCCTGTGTCCGGGCCCACTATCGCTCATCGCCCGAAGACCAGACGTGGTCTCCGAGGCGCTTCGTATATCACTGTGGCGTTCCATTTGTGGAATGGCCAGCCTTCAGATGGCCTGACCGCCGGAGACTTCGATCCGCTGCGCGTTGACCCAGCGATTATCCTCGGACAGGAGCGAGGCGATCATCGGGCCGATATCATCGGGAAGTCCGGGACGCCCAAGTGCGGTGATCTCCGCGATATGACGGGCAATGTCCGGATTGTCCCGCACCATGCCCCCCGAGAAATCCGTCTGGATGGCACCCGGCGCTACCGTATTGACGGCAATGCGGCGTGGGCCGAGTTCCTTGGCCATGTAGTGCGTCATGACTTCCACCGCACCCTTCATGGCCGCGTAGGCAACCCTGCCGGGATAGGCGAAGCGTGTCAGGCCCGATGAGATGTTCACGATCCGGCCACCATCCGCAATCAGCGGCAGCAGGGTCTGCGTCAGGAAGAACGGCCCTTTGGCGTGAACGCGGTAGGCGGCGTCGAAATCCTCTTCCGTCACTTCGCCAAACAGCCCCTCATGGGACGTGCCGGCCATGTTGACCAGATAATTGAAACGCTCTGCTCCCCATTCGCCCAGCACCCGCCGGACTTCGTCGGCAAAGGCAGGAAAGGCGTGCGTGTCACCGGTGTCAAGTTGCAGGGCCACCGCGCGGGCGCCGCTGCGCCGGACATTCTCAACCACCTCATCGGCTGCGGATCTGTTGGTGTGGTAGGTGAAGATGGACGAGACGCCGCGTCGGGCGAGGGCCTCAACGGTGGCGCGGCCCAGTCCACGGCTTCCGCCGGTGACGATGGCAATGGTGTTTGTTGCAGGCATAGGAATCTCCAACTGGTGAGGGACCAATCTTGGTCACACCATCGGCCGTTCGATAAGACAGCACTTTCGGTCAGCATTGTTTTGCGGCATGGAATAATCCCATGGACAGGCTTGCCACACTCGACCTCTTCGTCCGCATTGTTGACCGCAGCAGCTTCAGCGCCGCGGCAGCCGATTGCGGCGTCTCCCGCCCGGTTGCGACCGCTGCGATCAAGGCGCTGGAGCAAAGGCTCGGCACCCGACTGCTGCAACGCTCCACCCGCCACGTCAGGCCTACCGAGGAAGGCGCCGCCTATTATCGCCGGTGTGTGGCGATCCTGGCGGACCTTGAAGATGCCGATCGTGGTGCGAGTGGGGCTGTAGCCGGTCTGTTGCGCGCTGACGTCATTGGCCGTCTGGCGCGCATGATCCTGCTGCCAGCGCTGCCGGCCTTCCTTGCGCGCCATCCGGCGCTAACCGTTCATCTTGGCGAGGGCGAACGGTTTGTCGATCTGGTGCGCGAAGGGGTGGATTGCGTGGTCCGGACCGGAACCCTGCCGGATAGCGACATGATCGCCCGGCCGCTGGGCGTGATGGAAGAGGTGACGGTCGCCAGCCCGAACTATCTGGCGCGGCACGGAACGCCTGCCTCCCCCGACGATCTGCAGGGGCATCAGATGATCGGCTTCGTATCCTCACGCACCGGCCAGCCCCTGCCACTGGAGTTTACGCGCGGAGATGAAGTGATCGAGGTCTCGCTTCCCGCACGCCTGCTGGTCGGCGGCGTTGATACCTATGCCGAAGCGGCCAGGCTTGGCTTTGGCCTTGTGCAGGTTCCGCGCTATGGCTTTGAGGATGACCTTGCAAATGGCACACTGATTGAAGTCTTCCCTGATTTCCCACCCACGCCAACGCCGGTTTCTGTGCTTTATCCGAGCAACAGGCAGCTTTCCCCGCGTGTACGGGTGTTCGTGGATTGGTTGGTGGAAATTATTGGCCCGCGACTTCATCGACAATGCGCGTAAGCGTCCCTATGCGGGTGCAAAGGCGAGATAGAGCGAGATTGTTGCAATCGAGAACACGGTGGAGGCGAGGACGACACGTCCGGTAAGGGCAGCTTCCCGGTCATAGAATTCCGCCAGCATGAACGAGCCGGTTCCTGTCGGGAGTGCGGCAAGAAGCACGGCAATATGTGTCATTGCTGGCGGCAAATGCAGCACGGGCGCTGCGATGATCCATGTAACCAGAGGCTGGGCGATCAGCTTCAGGCCGACAAGAATGGCAGCAGTCGACGGGCGTGCAGACGCAGCACCGGCCGAATTTCCGGCAAGGAACAGACCGAGGGCGATCAGGGCGCAGGGGGATGCAGCCCCGCCGAGAAGCTTCAGGAAGGCATGAACCGGTTCCGGCAGGTGGCCACCGGATACCATGACAAGGCCACCAAGTGCTGGCGCCACCAGCAAAGGATTTTTCACCAGCGAAAAGAGCGTTTTCGCAACGATGTCGCGCGGTCGTGCTTCGGTCTGCAGTCCGGCCTCGATCAGAACAATCGCTATGACAAACAGCACACAGACCGTTACGATCGTGGCGATGAGCGTCGGCGCCATGCCGGTAACGCCGACAAGAGACAGGACAAGCGGGAAACCGACGAACCCTGTATTGGCATAGCTCGCGTTCAGTCCGTCAATGGCGGCATCGGCAAGATGATGTCCCGTCGACACCCGCCACCACAGCGTCCCGGCAAACACGATAAAACAGCCGAGCGTGAACGCCGCAATGAATCCCGGCTCCCACAGATCGGTCATTTTTGCATTCGCCACGATGTCGAATAGCACCGCGGGCAACGCAAGATAGACTACGAGCCGATTGACCTCGCGCGTGGCATTGGGACCCAGCGCACCCGATTTGCGTGCGATCCATCCGGTGAGGATGAGGGCAAAGATAGGCAGGACGATCAGCAGATTGTTCAGCATCAGGGATCTCGGGCGGTCAGCAAAAGCGTGACGCTACCGGACGCTATTGATATAATCCAATGCTCATATGGTTCACGATTAATGCTGTCAGGGTATCAGATGGACACGCGGCATATGCGGTATTTCATGGCTCTGGCGGAGACGCTTCATTTCGGTCGGGCCGCCGAGCGGATGAACATGAGCCAGCCGCCGTTCAGCCGCCAGATTGCGATGATCGAGCGCACGTTGGGCGTGAAGCTGTTTGAACGAAACTCGCGCAACGTGGCGCTGACCCCGGCCGGGGAACACTTCATGAAAGACTGCCGAAACGTGCTGGGGCAGTTTGAGGACGCCTGTCGTGATGTCAGGCTGGTCGCCAGCGGCATGAAAGGCGAGATGCGGTTTGGATTCATGATGCATGCCGCCCACAGTGTCGTGCCGCAACTCGTGCAGCTTTATGCAGAGGCGAGGCCGGACGTCCGCCTTGTGCTTGATGAACGCACGCCGACAGAAATCGATGAGATGCTGGTGGCTGGAACACTGGATGCCGCCGTAACATTTGACTGCGGATATGCGCCACACCTGCAGACCGTGCTGCTGGCCAGGGAACGGTTACGCATCATCATGCAAAAGGACCATCCCCTTGCCACGACCGGGCAGATTGGTCCTGAGGGACTCCGCGAGGAGAAGATCATCGCGGCACCTGCCGCGACGGCGCCGGCTCTGCGATCCGCGATCAACAGCTATTTTTCGGCCAGGGGAATTGTCCCGCATGTCGTGCTTGAACCGCGGTTGCAGCACACGATCATTCAGCTTGTTGCAAAAGGGTTGGGCGTAGCCCTCATCCCCGCATCGCTGTGTACCGAACTGGGGGCAGGGCTGATATCACGGGCTTTGACAGATGCGCCTCAACTTGACGTTGTCCTTCGCGCGCCGATCACTACAAAAAACCCCGCAGTCTCGACATTTATGGAAATCGGTAAATCGATACAACGGGCTTTACTCTAAATCCACGAAATCTATGCAGGAAACCAGTTTCCAATATCTTCGCTCTCCATATTCCATCGTCATGAATGAAGTAATTTTATGATGTCTTCCGATGCCAGACCCAGACCAAGCATAATCATGATCACTCCGGATATGTAGCCGGTCACGATGGATGCTCTGGGGCGGCTGCTTAATATTGTCCGCGCGCCAGATCCGACCATCAGATAGATGGATACGCAGTTTATTGTATGAATGATGCCCAAGATCCCGATCTTTAAAAAAATCGGCCATGATGAACCTGGATTTGTAAACTGGGGCAGAAGGGTGAGAAAAAACAGAAGAGCCTTTGGGTTCAGGCCACTGATGGCGAACCCTTTGGTAATCCAGCGTCGCGCACCAGTTTCCCGTTCATGTCCCTCTTTTGGCAAGGGAGGATGACGCAGCAGGGAAATGCCCAGTTTTATGAGATAGGCCGCGCCTGCAAATGTCAGAATGGTGATCGCAAGCGGCATGCTGGCGACAAGCGCACCGATACCGCCCGCGACTGTTCCGGTAATGGCGATATATCCCAGGAACAGACCGAACACAGCGGGAACGACTGCGGCATGATCACGTATTCCGGCAGAAATGACATACGCCCAGTCAGCACCAGGAGTTGCGGCAAGGAGGATGGAGATCGTCCAGAAGGCAAGAAGTGTATGCAAATTCATCGAAAATGCGTCGCTTTACAAGAAAACCCACAGGGATACCAAGGTGTTTTCATGGTCTCCGGTTACGCTCCGGATCGGATGGGAGAGATGGCAGGATAGCGCGGACCAGCGGGCATGGGGTTGCGTTTATGCCAATTGAACCATCAATATCTGGCATTCAATTGCGCTAGTGCACTCATTCCTGATATAAGATGCCAATGAAACTGGATGCGATCGATCGGCGTATTCTTCGTGTTCTTCAGGAAGATGGACGCTGCCCCAACAATGAGCTTGCCAGGCGCGTCGGGCTTTCTCCATCGCCATGCCTGCGCCGCGTGCGGCTGCTGGAAGAAAGTGGCGTCATCGAGGGGTATGTCGCCGTCGTTGATCCCGCGAAAGCTGGGTTTGGTGTGACGGCTTTTGTCAGGATATGGCTGACGGGAGAAGACGAGAGACAGTCCGAGCATTTCGTCGAGGAAATTGGGAAGCTTCTGCAGGTGACGGAAGCGCATGTCCTTGCGGGAGATTGTGATTTCCTGTTGCGCGTTGTTGCAGAAGACCTTCCAGGACTGAGACGTTTTCAGAGTGAACACCTTGCACGGATCAAAGGCGTGCGGAGTATGAAGACCGACATCCCTCTCCTGAAGGTCAAGAACGCAAGCTTTGCATAAGATATCTCACCCATCATGCTGGAGATGATGAGAGTGTCCGATCTTCTGTGTATAATTGATCTGGTCCATACTTCACCGAAAGGAAGTATGAATGACCATCTCGAAGGAACTCCTGGACGAATTGCTGACGGGCGTGAAGCGTCCTGAAGACCTGCTCGGAGACAGCGGGTTGCTGAAGGAGCTGAAAATTCGGCTCATGGAGCGTATGCTGGGTGCAGAGTTGAGCGCGCATCTGGGCTATGAGGAAGGCAAGGCTGCCCCGCCGGGCCAGTCGAACCGGCGGAATGGCTCCACGACCAAGGTGCTGAAAGGCCAGGACGGCGCCTTTCCGGTGACGGTGCCGCGCGACCGCGACAGCAGCTTTGAGCCGGAGCTTATAAAGAAGGGCCAGACCCGGATCGACGGGATCGACGACAGGATCATCGGTCTCTATGCCGCCGGTCTGACGGTCCGGGACATCCAGACCCATCTGCTTGATCTTTATGGCCTGAAGGTCTCTCCCGACCTGATCAGCCGCGTCACCGATGCCGTGCTGGACGAGGTCCGGGAGTGGCAGGGCCGGGCGCTGGATCGGATGTATCCCATCGTGATCTTCGATGCCCTTCGGGTAAAGATCCGCGATGCTGACAGCCGGACCGTTAAAAACAAGGCGGTTTACGTTGCTCTCGGTGTCACCCGCGAGGGAGTGCGCGAGGTTCTGGGGCTCTGGATCGCCGAGAATGAAGGCGCCAAATTCTGGCTTTCGGTCATGAACGAGTTGAAGAACCGGGGCATCCAGGACATCCTGATCGCGGTCGTGGACGGGCTGAAAGGCTTTCCCGAGGCCATCACCGCCGCCTTTCCCGAGGCGATGGTTCAGACCTGTATTGTTCACCTGGTGCGCCACAGCCTGAACTTCTGCTCATGGAAGGACCGTAAGGCCGTGGCTGCCGACCTGCGCCGGATCTACGGGGCCGCCACCGCTGACATGGCGGCCGCCGAACTTGATGCGTTCGAGGGGAAATGGGCCGGGAAATACGCGTCGATCGCCCCGGCATGGCGCCGGGCATGGCCAGAAGTGATCCCGTTTTTTGCCTTCGATCCGGCGATCCGCAAGATCATATACACTACGAACGCCATCGAGAGCCTGAACCGGGTCATCCGCAAATCGATCAAGACGCGCGGTTCGTTCCCGACCGACGATGCCGCAACGAAGCTGATCTACCTGGCGATCCGCAGCTTCGAGAAAGACGGGCGGAATGTTCGGGAATGGTTTGCAGCCCGCAACCAGTTCGCCATAATGTTCGGCGAGCGCTTCGCCGCTTGAGTATCTGAAAACCCATGGGCCAGGCCAGATACACAGACTTCAGGACACTCCCGCCTCTGGCCCTGTATTATTTTGGCGACAGCCGCGTTGAACGCGACAGGGTGTTGAAGAACACGATTTCAGGAAACGTGACGATCAATGGTACATTGATGCATTATGTGCAGGACGATCTGCCGTTTGGCGGTGTGGGGGACAGTGGGATCGGCGCGTATCATGGAAAGGAAGGCTTCATGGCACTTACACATGCCCGTGGGGTGTACAGACAGGGGCGTTTCAATGCGGCAACACTGCTTCAGCCGCCATTCGGCAAACTAATCGACGTCATCACCAATCTGATCCTGCGATGACGACGCGCGTTCTGCTCATCGGAGGCACCGGTCTCATCGGGCGTTCTGTCGATGCGGACCTTACCAAGTGGCCTGATACCGTCGTCACCAGCCTGACGCGTCGGAAATCATCTTGCTCCGATCATGTCATTGATTTCGAACGCCTGTACGCGGCGCCCGAGGTGACGTTACGGACCGTCGCCCCAACTGGCGCTGACGTGGCGATTTCCTGCCTGGGCACCACAATTCGTGCCGCTGGATCGCAGACGGCCATGTTCCGCGTAGATCATGACTATGTCCTCGCTTTTGCTACAGCGGCACATGCGCTTGGCGCACGTCAATTCATTCTCGTTTCTTCCGTGGGGGCGGGCGGTCCCGGTTTTTACCTCAGGACCAAAGGCGAGATCGAGCGCGACATCAGGGCGCTCGGTTTCAGCCGCGTGGACATCCTGCGTCCCGGCATGTTGCTGGGTCACCGTGCAGAGGCACGACCGATGGAGGCGATCGGTCAGCGGCTGGCGGCGGCGCTGGCACCGTTCATGATCGGCAGGCTTGCTGGATATGGCGCGATTGACGCGAAAACTGTCGCGAAGGCGATTGCCGGGCTTGTGGGGCAGGTGGCAGATGGATGCCGGACATATGACAATGCGGACCTGCATCGGATCGCCGGTCAAACTCCCAACTCATAAGATGATCCGGTTCGGAACCACTGGGATCAGGAATTAAGCAGGCAGGCAGCACTTGCCTCTTCCCGGACGTAGGGCTCGGCAATCTGCGTTCCCGAAAGCAGACGTCAGATCATAACCTGGAGGGTTCGAAAAACCCCTTGGCTCTGAATTGGTGGCTGTGATTCCATACCTTGTGTGATGATTGGGGGGATGGCTCATGAAGCAGCCGGGTTTCTTTGATGTTGACGAGCGGCTTGCCCGGTTAAGCGGGCTTGGCGATCAGTTGGAGGCATTTTCCCGGACTGTGGATTTTGAGGCGTTCCGCCCTGATCTGGAGAAGGCTCTGGCCTATTCAGACAGGAGCAAAGGCGGCCGTCCCCCGTTCGATCCGGTGCTGATGTTCAAGATCCTGGTCATCCAGACGCTGAACAATCTCTCCGACGAGCGAACGGAATATCTGATCAACGACCGCCTGTCCTTCATGCGTTTCCTCGGTCTGGGACTGTCGGACCGGGTGCCCGATGCCAAAACGGTCTGGCTGTTTCGCGAGCGTCTGACCGAGGCAGGCGCCATCCAGAAGCTGTTCGAGCGCTTTGACGCCACCCTGCGTAACGCTGGGTATCTGCCGATGTCCGGCCAGATCCTGGATGCCACGCTGGTGGCAGCGCCAAAGCAGCGCAATACCAAAGGGGAGAAAGCGGATCTCCGGGCGGGACGTATTCCAGAAGACTGGCAGGACAAGCCCGCAAAGATGTCGCACAAGGATCGTCATGCACGATGGACACTTAAGTTCACGAAGGCGAAGCGGCAGGACGATGGAACCATACCGTCGAGCGATCTCGCCATCCCGTTCTTTGGCTACAAATCCCACATCTCCATCGACCGGAAGTTTCGGTTCATCCGAAAATGGAAGACGACGGATGCCGCCGCCAGTGATGGTGCGCGATTGAGAGAGGGGCTGTTAGATAAAACCAATACGGCCTCAAGCGTTTGGGCTGATACAGCTTATCGCTCGAAAGCGAATGAGGACTTCATGGACAAAGAGGGTTTTGTCTCAAAGGTTCACAGAAAAAAGCCGCATCTCAAGCCTATGCCCCGACATATCCAGAAATCGAATGCTGGAAAGTCCGTGATCCGATCACGCGTCGAGCACGTCTTTGCCGACCAGAAATCACAGACGGGATTGTTCATCCGAACTGTCGGTATCACCCGGGCCACCATGAGGATCGGGCTGGCCAATATCGTCTACAACATGCGCCGCTTCCTCTTCCTCGAAAGGTTGAACGCGAGCGCGTAGTCATCCAGCGGGAGGGCAGTCCCCGATCTGCTCAAAACGCAGATCAAAAGCTACCCCAAAAACCGTAAATCAAATCGCCAAAACCCTGAAATCACGAGCCAGGCGCATCAACCAACGGTTCTTCGATCCCTCCACCTGCCTGCCAAGCGGGTCAGAAGATCCATGCGCTCGTGTAGAATGGCCACGACCAAGGCTGGCGCACCCTCACGCGGTAGACAGAAAATGTAGTGATGGTCGACCTGCACCATTCTCAACCCAGGACACAGCGTACTCATATCCTTGAAAGCGCTATGACCTTCGACGAGACTGATAAATGCCTTGCTCCAGAACGGCGACATATCGACGAACCTGAGCGTCTCCCCACTGTTTTGTTGTGTAACGGATGACTGTACGCACATCAGCTTCCGCTGCTTCAGTAAGGATGTAACTTTTCAAGCGTGCTTCTCGTTGAGTTCCTCACTAAGGATCGCACTGACGCTCTTTGAGCTTACCTTGCCGTCAAGACCTTCCTGAACGCGGGCTCTAAGAAGATTTTTAAGTTCCTGCCACGCATGGTCAGTATCAAGATTATCAGGGAGCAAGCGCTCAAGGGCATACTGTTTGATCGTCTTGTCCTGTAGCGCCGCCAGTGCTTTCAGGCTCTGGTGCTGCTGATCCGTCATATCAATGATCAGTCGGCTCATGATATATCTCTCCCATGAAGCACAAACCAACATTAGCACATATGTGGGCGAGATGCGAGGAAAAGGCGGCTGCCGCCTTCATTCGAGACATTAAGGATACTGAGATGTGAACGGAAAAGTGGATTTTTGCCGTCTCGATTTCAGTTAGCGCTTACTCTACATGAAATTGTTCGGCGTTTCCTTTGCGAGCATCAATTCCAGAGAACGAAGAACTCTTTCCTCCTCGTCATCTGAAACTGAAATAAGCATCATTAGATGATGCTCCTGTCGCAATGACGGAAGCAGAACGATGGCGGGACGACAGGCAGGTCAGGTGGTGCTGAGTCCGCAGGCGCGGACGTTTCCTGAAGGGCAGGCCCAGCGACACCAGGACCGGACGGCGGCGCGACAGGTGCGCAGTGTGTTCTCAGCCTTGCTGCGGTGCATATAAGCATCGGCTGCCTGACGGGCGATGATGAGACGGCCATCATGTTCGGGTACGGGTTGTGCCGAGACGACCGAAAACCATTGCGCGACGGCAGCGGCCGACTGGCCAATATCGTCTACAACATGCGCCGCTTTCTGTTTCTGGAGCGGATCAGCGCCGCCGCGTAGAAAACCAGCCTATAATGCTCCCCGTTCTGCCCCAGGCACAGAGCGAAAGTCATTACCCAGAACCATCAATACTTGCTCGTTAAGCCCAAAATCAGGACATAATGCCTTCAATCAACGGTTCTTCGATCTCTCCACCTGGTAGTATAACAGGACCGCTCCCGGTTCCGATAAGCGGACATCGTATGGCAAAAGACGTTCGGGACAGAGAGGGAAGCTGCCCCGATTTCTCTGCCCGCTCTGAAACAGATATTGTACCGCTCATTGCTGTCATCAACATCACGCTGGGGTAAGAAGATGGGATATTGCCTGAATAGGCTTCATCCCATGACCAAAACGCTCGATTGCCTCACGATCCTTCTCAAGCGCCTCATAAGGCAGATACCGGACTTTCAGGTCGGCAATCCTGCTGAAGGCCGGCCGCTTCAACTGTTCCCGCACATCGGCTTCCCGCTTGTCCGGCGCAACAAGGAACAGGCCCTCCAGGGCCTGCGCCTCTGACCCGAGAGCAAGATCCAGCATCCGCACGATACCGGAATAGATGGTCGTTGAATGTTCGACCTCGAATGCTGCAACAATCCTGCGGCTTTCTTGGTCCAGCCACAGGACATCGATCAGGCGCACGGATTCCGCTCCCTGCGTTTCTGTCGTGAACCCTGGCAACACCGACAGGCAGCCATCTCCCAATTTACCGTCCTGCCATGGACGACTGCGGTCATTGGCCGCAATCCAGACATCATACCCCAGGGAAAGCCCCAGATCACGAAGCCAGCCCTGAATCTCGGTATGGGTATGATCCGTTTCCCGCTCCGCGGCGAGGATCCGGGCTTCTTTCGCGCTCTGCTCCCTTACCTGATGGAGATCGGCTTCCCAAAGCTTTCGCGCGGTTTCGTCATCCTCGAGAGGTGGCGCTGTATAGCGTCCGCTACCGAGGTCAAACAGCAGTCCTCCGATGGCGCCCAGATCATTGGAAAGCAGTGAACGATAGGTCGCATTCAGCTTCAGGATTCCCTGCCGCATGGCGAGATACTCTTCCCATCGCCCCAGTTTCACCTTCGATCCGGTCAGAGCGTTATAGCCCTTCACGATCGCCGTGTTGAACGGCGGCATGATTGTCGGATGCAGAAAATACAGCAGATTGGCCACGGCTGGTCCCAGTCCCTTTATCTTGCGAGCATCAATCGCATGAATGGCCGAAACCACGTACTCTTCAGTATTGCAGCACAGACAGGTATCGAGAAGCTGACCGAACGCTTTCTGGTTGACGGGATTCTCGTAGATATCTGGAATTCGTAGCTTTGGCTTCCAAAGGAACGCATGATCTGCCCCCCTGAAAATCTGACGCTGCTCCGCAATCGAATGGACAACTGTTTCCAGTGAGGAGCCACGATAGGCGACCCCGAACGTACCAGCGGCAATCTCGGTGACAACCTGCTGCAGCCCCCTGCGGATGGAGCGAAAGTTCTTGATACGCTCGTCCCATAAAAACCAGCTCTGATAGGTCGCTGCCGGATCGTCCCGCCAGCGAAGAATGAGGTCTCGAATAAGGTCGGTCATCAGTCCAGAAGCTAAGATTACGTTCATTCCAGACACTGATTGTAACAGCGACGTAGGTCAATGCCTGCTGACGATCATGTAATCGCTGAATGTATGCTCTTTTTGGGGATCACCGGTATGCGGGCAACTGTCTCGACAAAGTGGTCGTTTCATTGTCTGTGCTGTGACATGGTTTCAATGCCTGTTCCATCGCAGTCTGAAATTCAGCCGCTTCCATCGGGGAAACACGCATGACGGATACCAGACAGGATGATCGGCAGATGATGGTGCCCAGAACCGTACATGATCCGGTCTGTGGCATGAGTGTGAATACTGTGACAGCAAAATTTCACACGCTGCATGATGGGCACGATTATTATTTTTGTAGTGAACACTGCCAGCGGAAATTCGGGGCAGACCCCGCAGCTTTCGTGGCGGACGAGGCGTCCATTACCCATGACCAGTCCCTGGCAGGCCAGACGGCGTGGACCTGTCCGATGCACCCGGAAATCAGGGAAACGCATCCGGGAAAATGCCCTAAGTGCGGCATGGCGCTGGAACCTGCAGAGAAAACTGGTAATGCTCCGGCGATGCCAGCAATGGAACATGGTCAGAAATCGGGCAGCAATACCGGCCATGACCATCATACGTCCACGAACGAAATGCCCTCTCTTGCCGGAAACCACACAATCTGGACCTGTCCCATGCATCCGCAGATCCGGCAGGATCACTCCGGAGACTGCCCGCTCTGTGGCATGGCGCTGGAGCCGGAGGATCCGACCGGGCACAATAAGGAAAATCCCGAACTCAGGGATTTTACGCGCCGCCTGATCGTGGCCGGGGTGCTTGCCATTCCGCTCATGCTCATCGCCATGGGAGGCGATGTCGGTCTGCATCCTGTGCCGCCTGTGCTGTCGCCATGGGTGCAACTCGCGCTCACGCTGCCTGCCGTCTGCTGGGCCGGGTTACCGTTCTTTCAGTGCGGTCTCGCCTCACTACGCACCGGCCATTTCAACATGTTCACCCTGATCATGTTCGGCGTGGGTGCGGCCTTTGGCTACAGCCTCGTGGCAACGATCTTTCCCGACGCCTTCCCCGCGACCTTCCGGATGCCTGACGGCAGCCTTCCGGTCTATTACGAGGCCGCGGGCGTGGTGGTGGCACTCGTGCTGGTTGGGCAGGTCCTGGAACTGCGCGCTCGCGCCGCAACCGGCAACGCGATCCGCGCGCTATTGGATCTCACGCCGAAACAGGCGCATCGCATTGGCGCTGACGGCCAGGAAAACGATGTTGCGGTCGAAGATATCGCGACAGGCGACCGTCTCCGCATTCGGCCCGGTGAATCCGTCCCTGTCGATGGCAAGGTGCTGAACGGCGCGTCCAGTGTGGATGAAGCGATGATCACCGGCGAGCCTGCGCCCGTGGCGAAGAAACCGGGCGATGCGGTAACGGGTGGCACCATTAACGGCACTGGCAGCCTGGAAATCGAGGCACGGGCGGTCGGCAGCGACACCATGCTTGCTCGCATCGTGGCAATGGTTGCCACAGCACAGCATAGTCGTGCGCCGATCCAGAGCATCGCCGACCGCGTGTCGGACTGGTTCGTCCCGCTGGTGTTGGGTATATCCCTCGTGACTTTCGTCGTGTGGTATTTTGTCGGTCCCACGCCGCGCTTCGGCCATGCCCTGCTCAATGCCATATCCGTTTTGATCATCGCCTGTCCCTGCGCGTTGGGACTGGCCACGCCGATGTCCATCATGGTCGGCACCGGGCGCGGCGCGCGTGAGGGCGTTCTGGTGCGCAATGCCGAGGCCCTGCAGGCACTGGACAAGGTGGACACCCTGGTGGTGGACAAGACCGGCACGCTCACGGAAGGACATCCCCGGCTGATCGCCCTCGACGTTGCGCCAGAGTGGCAGGAGGACGATGTGCTGCGTCTGGCGGCCTCAATCGAAGCGCAGTCCCAGCATCCGCTGGCCCAGGCAGTGGTCCGGGCACTGAAGGAGCGCCATGGCACGCTGGTGCAGGTCAGCGATTTCGCCTCACAGCCCGGCCTAGGCGTCAGCGGCACGGCAGGCGGCCGTCAGGTGGTGATCGGCAATGCCGAAAGGCTCAAGCAGGCCGGGGCAGATTCCGCTCCGCTGGAGGCAGATGCAACGCGATATCGTCAGTCCGGCGCGGGGGTCATGTTTGTTGCGATAGACGGGAAAGCAGCGGGGACGATTGCCGTGGCCGATCCGCTGCGGGAAGACACGAAAGCTGCGTTAGCGGCGCTGCATGATGACGGGATGCGCATCGTCATGCTGACTGGCGATAACGAGACGACTGCAAGAGCTGTGGCACAGGCTGCCGGGAACATTGCAGAGGTACACGCCGGGCTGAAGCCCCAGGACAAGGCCGATATCATCAGACAGTTGGAGAGTGTCGGCCGCCATGTGGCGATGACGGGAGACGGCGTGAACGACGCGCCGGCCCTCGCGGCGGCTTCCGTAGGTATCGCCATGGGAACAGGGACTGACGTCGCCATCGAGAGCGCAGGCATCACACTGGCCCATGGCAGCCTGGGTGCGCTGGTCCGCGCCCGAAAACTGGCGCACGCGATCATGCGCAATATCCGGCAGAACCTTGCCTTCTCGTTTCTGTTCAACGGGATCGGCATTCCGGTTGCGGCAGGCGTCCTCTACCCGGTATTCGGACTGTTGCTATCGCCGATGATCGCAGGTGCCGCCATGGCGCTGTCTTCCGTCACCGTCGTTACCAATGCGCTCAGGCTAGGGCGGATCAGTGATGGCGGGCATTCCGCTCGGGATGCCAGAACCGGTAACCTTTTGTGAATATCCGTCCTTCTGGCAGATCCCGGTCTATAAAAGAGAGCACCGGTTTTTCTTGACGCGAAACGCCAGAAAGGCCAGCGATCATACCATGGATACCATCAGCCTGATCGCCCTGCTTCTCGTGCTTGCCGCTGCCTTTAGCATTCTCAATCACCACACGCTTCGCGTTCCCGTGACGATCGGCGTTCTGATCTTCTCGTTGCTGACTTCCCTGCTGGTCATGGTTCTGAACCTGCTGATCCCGGCCTATGATCTTCAGGCCCTGCCGCGGTCTGTGCTGGGGGTCATCAACCTACCCGCGGCGCTTCTGAATGGTGCGCTGTCACTTCTTCTCTTTGCCGGAGCCATGCAGGTTGATGTCGGACACCTGCGTGCGAAACTGATGTCCGTGACAGCCCTGTCCATTCTCGGGACTGTTCTGGCCGTGGCCTTTCTGGCGGGCGCGGCCTGGAGTGTTTTTCCGCTGTTGGGCCACGCTGTTCCCTTTACATGGTGCATCGTGCTCGGCGCCATTCTCGCGCCTACTGATCCGGTTTCGGTCGTGGGGATGTTAAAGCGTCTGGGGCTGCCGGGGCCGCTTCAGGCCATTTTCGCGGGCGAGAGCCTGTTCAATGACGGCGTCGGGGTCGTTATTTTCGGTGTGACGATCGGACTGGCGACCGGAGACAGTCAGGGCGTAGCCGCCTCCGGGATTGCCCTCAGCTTCTGCCGCGAGGCGCTTGGTGGCGGCCTGCTGGGTGCACTGACGGGGTGGATTGCGCTTCGTGTGCTCAAGGGGCAGCGGGATCCGCATATCGATCTGCTGACGTCACTGGCCCTGGCGACCGGAACCTTCAGCATTGCCAACCACCTTGGCATGTCAGGCGCGATTGCTGTCGTCGTGGCCGGATTGTGTTTCGGAACAAGCTATAGCCATTCCGTTTTCGATGAAGCGTCCCGCAAGGAACTCGATATCGCCTGGACCCTGATTGACGAAGTGCTGAATGTCCTGCTGTTCATGCTTATCGGCTTTGAAATACTGGAGATCACGCCGCATCTGTTTACGGTGCTGGCAACGCTTGCCGTGATCCCGCTGTCCATCGCCGTGCGGGCATTGAGCGTGCTGTTTTCCACCCTCCCGGTTCATCTCCGGCAATGGGAGCGTGGCCGTGTTCTGGGTATCCTGACCTGGGGCGGCCTGCGTGGCGGCATCTCGGTTTCGCTGGCGCTTGGACTGCCACCCGGTGAATTGCGCAATCTGCTGCTGCCTGTCTGTTACGGCGTGGTAGTGTTCACCATTATCGTGCAGGGATTGACCATGGAACGGGTCGCCCGCAGGCTCTATCCGTCATCCGCATCCCGGTCTGAATGATTCCTTATGAAACAGGTATTCCAAAAGGTGATAATTTCAGCGTCTTCCGGTTGCTGCCCTGAGCCTCAGCGCCTCGTAGATCGGTGTATCGCCGAGCGCTCCTGCCACTACCATTGCCGCGAAGCTTCCAGACAGAAGCGGCAATACAAGATCGGACGATCCGGTCATTTCCATGACGAGGATAATGCCCGTCAAGGGCGATCGAACGGATCCCGCAAACATGGAGGCCATGCCGACAATCACAAATGGCGTGGTCGCCAGCGCTGTATCCGGGCTCAGTATCTGCGCCACAAAGCTGCAGGCCAATCCGGACAGTGCCCCCAGGGCAAGCATGGGTGCAAATAGTCCTCCTGGTGTTGCGGCAGCATAGGAAATCGCACCGAAGATCAACCGGAAAACGAACAGGGCAGGGATAATACGCCAGCTTATCGTATTATTTATCGCTGCCTGGGTAATCCAGTCTCCTCCACCTGCCAGATGGGGATCAAGCCACACAACAAGTCCAGCCAGACCACCAATCAGAACGGCCCTGACGGGTATGCTGACAGGCAGACGGTCGGCAAGGCGCAGTGCTGCAAGAATTGTCCGGTTATATCCAACCGCCAGCAGACCGGTCATGAGACCGGTCATGACAAAGAACAGCTGCTTCGCGATCGCTTCAGGCGGGACCTGATGGAACACGATGAAATCAGGCTGGCCGCCCAGGATGCCACGACTGATCAGAATGGCTGAAATGGACGCCCCGAGTGCCGCACACACCATTCTGGCTTCAAACCGTCCCACCAGTTCTTCCAGGACAAAAACGGCACCTGCAGCAGGCGCATTGAAGGCCGTTGCAAGACCGGCTCCTGCGCCAGCGGCGAGGAGAGCGCGACAGTCCGCCTGCCCCAGAGAGAGCAGTCGTCCGATCGTATTGGCTGCCGCGGCACCCATCTGCACGCTTGGCCCTTCGCGTCCCAGGGCCAGTCCACTTCCAATCGCCAGCAGACCACCAATGAACTTGACCGGGATGAGCACCCATGGCGCTGGGACTGCGACGCCCGACAGCACGGCCTCGACATGGGGAATACCGCTGCCTGATGCCAGCGGCGCAAAACGGCGCACCATTTCCACTGCGACAAGGGCCGCCAGGGCAACCCCCACGACCAGAAAGCAACCCTCCCACGGAGAACCATGCAGAAACCGGAGAGCCAGATCCGTTCGCGCGGTTTCCAGCCCTTTAAGAAACAGGCGGAAGACCCCACAGATTGCACCGGTCGCAAGTCCGATCAGGATTGACGCTGACGCCAGGAAAACCAGACTGCAGGAACTCCCGGTCTGTTCCGGTTGTGGTTTCCGGTTCGGCACCTGCTGCAGCATCGTGTCTTCTTTCGTTGACTGACGGTTCTCTGGCTCGGAATACTGCATCAGCAACCCGGGTCCCGGTTCAGGAGGGATCAGTTTCCTGCCTTGAAAGTGTTTTTTCCTGACCTGCCTTCCGTTCCGTCTTCTCCATGAACCCCGCGGCGAGGGCGGAATAAAGCGGATGCGGGCAGACCGTGCGCGAGACCCCGAACGCCAGAAACGCAGTCGCGAGAAGCGCCAGCGTGACCTGCTGGTTATCGCATACTTCCATTACGATAATCGTCGCCGTGAGGGGGGACTGGGCAACGCCACAGAAATATGCCGCCATCCCAAGCAGAACGACCGCGCCTGGAGATGTATGGGGCAGGAACTGCTCGATCCATCCGCCCATTCCGGCGCCAATGGCAAGAGATGGTGCAAACATGCCCCCGGGTATCCCCGAACAGAAGGTGATGAGCATGGAAAGGTACTTCAGGAGAAAGAAGGACGCGGGATAATGGAGGCTGCCATCCACGATCCCCCGCGCCTGGAGATAGCCCGTACCATAGGTTGCACCATCGGATGCCAGTCCGATCAGGGCCAGAAGCAGACCGCATAGAGCAGCAAACCCGAGAGGGAAACGTGCTGCAAACGGACGAAGTGATCCAGGCAATCCTTTTGACAGCCTGATGACAAGGCGGGCAAAAAGGCCACCTGCCAGCCCACCGCTTACACCACACACCAGAACGGCCAACCATGCGACACCAACCGGGATGGAGGCACTGGTGCGACCGAAATAGGTATAATTCCCCAGCAGGGCAATCGCGGTGATCCCGGAAAAGATGATGACGGTCAGTGTCCGTCCTGACGATTTCTGTTCAAAGGAATGGGCGAGTTCCTCAATGGCGAATACAACTCCGGCCAGGGGCGTGTTGAAGGCCGCAGCCATGCCGGCGGCTCCGCCCGCCAGGATCATACCGTGTCGGGTGACGTCATTATGCTGACCCATGGCCCGCGAGAACGCATGCATGATGGACGCCCCGATCTGGACGCTGGGTCCTTCACGACCGATTGAGGCGCCGCAGATCAGACCGAGGCATGTCATCAGGATCTTGCCGAGCGCAATGCGCAATGTCAGGATTCGGTCCACCAGCATGAAATTATGCATATGCAATGTTGCAATTGTCTGGGGGATACCCGAGCCTTGGGCACCATTGAACAGCACGCGCGTCAACCAGGTAATGGCGACCAGTCCAAGCGGTGCAATCAGAAGCATGGACCAGGCATTCAGGGCGACGATGTGGTAACGCAGATCGGCCGCCGCATCCCCCAGATGGGCAAAGATCACGGAAATAATCCCGATCAGCACAGCCCCCGAGCAATACATGAGTGTTCTTTGCCATTTCAGGGTCCTGACACGCGCCAGACGACGAAGCCGACGGGCTCGTCTGGCGCGATTTCGGCCCGGAACGGACTGGCAGTCAGCCTGATCTGCACCATGGTATGACAATGTCGGCAAAATGGTCACGGCAGAGAAGGTCCAGACTGTGAGACAGGAACGGGGCATATACCATTTTTTCTTACGCCCCTGCTCAGAACCCATACCGGGAAGCTACAGGAGATTCATCCTCAAAATCTACGGGACTGCTACGTAGATCATTCATACATCTGGTGAGTTCCGTCTGGTTTCATTATCCAGATTATCATGCCGTTCTGCCATGCCCTTGAGACCCTTGTCTGGCGACCGGGTCCGGTGTTTGCCATCCAGTTGGGGATGTGGGGGCGCACCGTATTGTAGTCTGCCCGCCAGTCAGCCAGAATCTGGCGGGCATGCATCAGGGACGTGAGCAACGTTTCGTTGAGACATTCATCCCTGAACCGGCCATATCTTACTTCTAACCTTCGATGAGCCCGGATTTCTTCTGTGGTTGCCGTCCGTTATGCAAGAGTTTTCTGACCCATATTGACGTGTGATCGTGTGCGGTCTTCTGTAAGGCCTGTTGATGTGGCCTTTCAGAAGCCACTGGCCAGTATGGTGATCAGCGGATCAGATCCAAATCTCACAGGCGTGCTTTAAAGCACAGAGAAATCCACTGGTTTTTCCGATCCGGATCAGACGATCATGCGCCCATTCAGGTCATCGCCCTCTCACACCCCTACCGGTTCCATCCGCGGGAGCCGAGCCATCGCTCAGGCTGCCACGGACAGGGCCGGATCCCGATAATCCTCCTGTTTTGTTGCCATGGCCCAGATGGCTCGTGCCATCCTGTTGGCCAGCGCAATGGCTACCAGCATACGGGGCTTGCGGGCCAGCATCCGTGCCAGCCAGCTTCCCGGTGCAGGGGCCTTACGGCTGGCCCAGTTCACCTGGGTCATGGCGCCCATGATGAGAAGCCTGCGGATATCAGCCTGCCCGGCTTTTGATATCTTCCCCAGCCTTTCCTTTCCGCCAGATGAGAACTGACGGGGCACCAGCCCCAGCCACGCAGCAAAGTCGCGCCCGCGCCGGAAGCTCTGCAGGTCAGGCGCAAAAGCTTCAATCGCAAGAGCGGTCAGAGGACCCACTCCAGGCATGCTCTGCAATCTGCAGGTGTTTTCACTTTCCTGGGCAAGCATCCTGATCTTCTTTGTTCTGACATCAATCCGCACACTCTGCTCCGAAATCTGTCGCAGCAGATCAAGGCATTCCTGCTTCACAGCCTCTGGCAGAACCGCCTCATCCAGCATGGCTTCAATGTGTCTGATATGCGCAATCCCCTGTGGCACGACGAGACCGAATTCATACAGAACGGCACGCAGGGCATTCACCAGTTCCGTGCGCTGGTGCACCAGACGCTGCCGGGCCCGGAAAAGAACGCCACGCGCCTGCTGCGCTTCAGTGCGTGGTTCGACAAAGCGCATTTCCGGCTGACGGGCCGCAATGACGATCGCTTCCGCATCAGCAGCATCGTTCTTCTGGCGCTTCACGAAAGGCTTCACATACTGCGGAGCGATCAGTCTGACCTCGTGACCAGCTCCTGCCAGTTCGCGAGCCCAGTAATGCGCGCTCCCGCACGCTTCAAGAACGACCAGAGCAGGCGGCTGCGTGGCCATGAACTGCATAAACTGCTGACGACGCAGCTTTTTGCGAAACATCACCTCGCCCGCACGCGAAGCTCCATGAACCTGGAAAATGTTCTTTGCCAGATCAATGCCTATCACTGTATCCTTCATCTGCCGTCCTTTCGCGCAGTCGTTTCTTCCAACGACCATTCTGGCACATTGCGATGCCGTGCGGGGAGGACGGCAACCACCCCATCTCGCTGTCGAGTACTGCCATCTGTTTCGGATCGTAGCGTTCCCCGGCTGCGGCCCCTTTGGGAATAGCCTTCTCGATAGCAGCCAGATCACCGGGCGTCAGCGTAAGATCAAGCGCCCCCAGCGCCTCGGAGAGCCGATCGCGCCGGCGGGCTCCTACAAGTGGTACAATATCGTCACCCTGTGCCGCCACCCAGGCAATTGCCAGCTGGGCCACGCTTGCGCCCTTGGTGGCTGCCATTTCGCGCAATGTCTCCACGAGAGCCAGATTGCGCTCGACATTGCCTTCCTGAAAGCGGGGACTATGAACCCGAAAGTCCCCTGGACCCTTTGCTCCTTGCCAGTGCCCGCTGATCAGACCACGCGCGAGCACGCCATAGGCTGTTATGCCGATGCCGAGTTCACGACAGATAGGAAGAATTTTGTCCTCGATGCCACGTGAAATCAGCGAATATTCAATCTGAAGATCGCTGATCGGATGGACGGACGCCGCGCGCCGGATGGTCTCCGGGCCAACTTCCGAAAGCCCGATATGCCGGACATAACCAGCCTGAACCATCTCGGCAATGGCGCCAATAGTCTCTTCAACAGGCACTGCCGGGTCCAGCCGTGCAGGGCGGTAGATGTCGATATGATCAAGCCCGAGCCGTTGCAGGGTATAGGCCAGGAAGTTCTTCATGGCGGCAGGCCGTGCGTCGTAGGAACCCCAGTTGCCACCCGGGTCGCGCATCGCACCAAATTTGACGCTGACGAGGAATCTGTCGCGAGGAATATCCCTGATCGCCTCACCGATCAGCATCTCGTTATGGCCCATGCCATAGAAATCGCCGGTGTCGAGAAGCGTGATCCTGGCGTCCAGCGCGGCATGGATGGTAGCGATGCTTTCTTTCCGATCAGCCGGACCATACATGCCGGACATGCTCATGCACCCAAGACCGATTTCGGATACCTGAGGGCCGCTCTTGCCAAGTTGCCGCAATTTCATATTTGAGAAAAATCCCTGTTTCCTGAAGCAGAACCCTACCACACAGGCTATATTTCGATAACCTCTCTTCCGTTTGGCTTTTTCGTCCTTTGGAACACACGAATGTTTCGTTTGATGGAACAAATGGACAGGCGATAGTCGCCTCATGCCAGACATTGGGGAATCAGAAAGGGATTTCTCTGACGGGACATGAAACTGCATGGCCTTCAGGCAGTAACGCGATTCATGAAATCCTGTAAAAAGGGAAAAACACGTTCAGGCATGTCTTCAAGTAACGTATGTTTCGCGAAGGGTAGGTTAAGCAATCTGGCACCTTTAACCTGCTCAGCAAGCTCAAACGCCTGTTGCCGCGACACCAGCATATCGTCGTCACCATGCACGACGAGCAGAGGACACCGGATGTTTTTTACAGACGCGCCGGGATAGGCATCTTCGTCGCAGCCGAGCCACATATGCGTCGCCGCCTTGAATAACTTTTCGAAATCCGGTTCGGGATTTTCCGCGTTGTAGACCGATATTTGATTCCCGAACATCCCACGCCATTTTTCAAGATTGATCTTCTGATAAATCTGCCGGACCGGATCATTTTCCGGCAACACCCAGTGCGCGCCGACCGCTATGACGAACTCTGGTTGTACGGCATGAGATGCAGCCAGACGAAGGGCGACAATGCCACCGTCACTATGTCCGATTATACCGGATTGTTGCAGCCCCATCGCGTTAAGAACCGCGGTAAAATCATCCTGAAGCTGTCGATATGTCAGGGGGCCGTCCCGATACCAGATCGACCATGCCCGCGCGTATCAATAGCAATCAGCCTATAATCTTCTGCCAAGTACTTTGCGAGCGGAATGAAATCCAGCCGGCTCTGCAAGCCGCCATGAAGCAATATAATTACTATTCCTTTCGGGTTCCCGGCTTCAGAGACGAACAAATTTGTATCGCCAACTGATACAAACTTCCCTGTATCAAACATTCGATGGCTTTCATAAGGCTGGATTACTCTGGATCGTGCAGCGAGATTATCACCGGTAAGGCCACATTCTCAAGGTTTCACGATGCCTGGTTTGCTGCCGTCAGGGCGCTGCTGGCAACCGGTCGGAAGCTTCCGTCACGTTGTCCTCTTTCCAGAAGACCCGGAAGACTTCCGAAGGTATTCATGGCCGCATCATGTAACTGGGGCTATCGTCTTGCCGACATCGGAACTGAACATCAGCCGATAAAGACCGGGATATTGACAGGCAAACTGGATACAGGCCTGCCCCGCTGCCATGAATTGCATGCACGTTAAAGACATCGCTTCTGTCATGCTCTTCCCACGCCTGACGAAATCGATCCGGGCCACTTCCAGCAGGGGAAAGGTCGAGTTCTGGTCCGCAGCCATCATGGCCGGCGAAATCCCGCATATGATCCGTGCGTTAGCCATACAGGCACGACATGGGCCGGAACAGTCCGGTTTGGGGGATGGGGCATGACCGAGACATATGATTATGATCTGGTCGTGATCGGCAGCGGCCCGTCAGGCAGGCGGGCTGGGGTTCAGGCGGCGAAACTGGGTCGATCCGTGCTGATTATCGAAAAAAATACCCGGGTTGGCGGGGTCTGCGTGCATACCGGCACCATTCCGTCCAAAACCCTGCGGGAGACGGTCCTCAACCTGACAGGCTGGCGGGAGCAGGCTTTCTATGGCCGGGCTTATCGTGCCCGCAAGGATATAACCATAGCCGACCTGAACAGTCGCCTGCGCAAGACCCTGGATTATGAAGTCGATATGCTGGACCACCAGTTCGCCCGCAACGGCATAGCGGTTGTGCATGGCACGGCACGGTTCGTGGATCCGCACCATATTACGATCACCATGGACAACAGGGTTGCGCGGACCGTGTCGGGTGACAGGATCATTATTGCCGTCGGTACCCGCCCGCACCGTCCGGCCAATGTGCCCTTTGACGGGACGGTCGTGCTGGACAGCGATGAAATGACCAGCCTTGCGCGCCTGCCACGTTCCCTGACGGTAATTGGCGGGGGGGTGATCGGTATTGAATACGCGACAATATTCAGTGCGCTGGATGTGCAGGTGAGCGTTGTCGAGGCACGTGACAGTATTCTGGGTTTTGTGGACCGGGGCATCATTGTCGACTTCATGCATCAGTTATGCGATCGCGGAATGCGCTTCAGGCTGGGCAGCCGGCTGGATTCAATCACGGTCGCGGATGGACAACCCGTGGCCCTCCTGGCCGATGGCGGGCAGATCCGTTCTGATATCCTGCTTTATACCGGCGGACGTTCCGGGGCTACGGATCAACTCGGGCTTGATGCATGCGGTCTGCGGGCCGACAGTCGCGGCAGGTTGCAAGTAGACCCGAAGACGTTCCAGACAGGTGTCGCGCATATCTATGCCACGGGGGATGTCATCGGTTTTCCGTCCCTTGCTTCCACATCGCTGGAACAGGGGCGTATCGCAGCGTGCCATGCTTTTGGCCAGACCGTGCCGCCAGCCCCTGAATTCTTTCCTTATGGGATATATTCCGTGCCTGAAATCTCAACGGTCGGCATGACGGAAGAACAGGCAAAGGAAAAATCCATACCGTATGAATGCGGGATCGCACGCTTTCGCGAGACATCACGCGGGCATATCGCAGGCATGCATTCGGGGATGCTGAAACTGGTGATTTCCCTTGAAACCCACAGGCTGCTCGGGGTGCATATAGTCGGTGAAAGTGCCACGGAACTAATCCATATCGGTCAGGCCGTGCTTAATTTCGGGGGAACGTTCGACTACTTTATCGATGCGACCTTCAATTACCCGACATTGGCGGAAGCATACAAGATCGCGGCCCTTGATGCATGGAACCGCATTCCCCGTCGCAGGGGGGACGTGGAGTCTCCATCACCCGTGGCGACATGAAGGATCAGCTTTCCTTGCCTCCGCATTGCATGGCACCGGGCCTGCATGCAGGCTGATCTTCTGGCTGGTGAAGAAAGCTGGCAACATCGAACCTGGCGGAGTAAGGCAACTATGCTCTGTAGTCGGCATCGCTCTGGGCAGGAAAGCCTGGTTGTTCGCCGGTTCCGATCGGGGCGGCCCGCGCGCGGCCGACATGTATTCCCGCATCGTCACTGCAAAGCTCAACGACGTCGATCCCCAGGCCTGTCTCGCCGACGTTCTCGCCCGGATCAACGACCAGCCGGTCTCATGCCTGCACGAGTTCCTTCCCTGGAACTGGGAAAACACTCGTCACGCCAATCATACACAGAGGTGATGCGGCTGATCGACGCCCAGTTCCTGGAAACGCCCTATTATGGCTTACGGCAGATGACATGGCATCTGCGCCGCCTGGAACATGAAGTGGGCCGCAAGCGGGTCCGGCGGCTCATGGCGATCATGGGCCTGCGGGCGATTTACCAGAAGCCGCGTACGACCATGCCCCATCCGGAGCATCGGAAATATCCATATCTGCTGCGGGATCTGGTCATCAATCGGCCTAACCAAGACTGGTGTTCCGATATCACATATATTCCCAATCACCTGTCCGGATTGTATGTATGCGGTGCAGAGAGTTCCAAAAATACGGGACATTTTTGTCCAAATTGGATATACACGATACATATCCATGAGGAGGGATCTCCGATGCTGACCCGCACAACACTCTTTCTATCCAATCGCTCGCAGGCGGTGCGTCTGCCGAAGATGGTCGCCTTCGGGGAACAGGTGCGTGAGGTGGTCATCGTGTCCGAAGGTCCACGGCGGATCATCGCTCCGGTCGATGTGGCGTGGGATGATTTCTTTGCGGCTCCCGGGGTGGATCTGGGGGAGCGGAACCAGCCAGCCATGCAGGAACGCGAGGCGCTCTGAATGCTGCGTTACCTGCTGGATACGAACCTCTGTATCCGGGTGTTGCGGGATCGACCGCAGGGGCTGCGTCCGAGGTTCAACAGCTGTGCGGAGGAACTCTGCATCTCGGACGTGGTGCTGTATGAGCTGCTTTATGGCGCGGAACGCTCGTCTGATCCCGTGCACACAAGGCGTGAGGTCGAGCACTTCGCGGCAAGGCTGGCGGTCCTGCCATTCGACAGTGAAGCGGCCGCCCATACAGCGGACATTCGGGCTGCTCTTGAACGGAATGGCCGTATCATAGATCCGTATGATCTCATGATTGCCGGGCATGCCCGGAGCAGGGGGCTGATTGTGGTGACCGGCAATCTGCGGGAATTTCAGCGGGTGGAAGGTCTTCGAACCGAGGACTGGTTGACTGACACGGTCTGACCGGGAAAGGCTGCGGCGAGACAGAATATTGATAAAAACGATTGTTTATCAATCGACTATGTCATGCAGTAGAGCCTCTCTACGAACCCGCTGACAAACTGCAATTTTCTTTGGTTGCAGGCCCCCTGAAACCAGATATGAATCCTTGATTTGACACGATAAACCCGCTCGCACACGGCGGGTTTTTTGTTGTCTGAAATTCCCTGCAGGAAACACATGGGAAACAGATGAAAAGGTAATCCGGCGCAATTTTGTCGAAGGTCACATGTGTGTGAATGTGGGGCAGGGTGCCCTGATGCCTGTTTCGGGATATCGTTCCGGCCTCACCGAGTCAGGTTCAGGAGACGCAGGAGCAGTCATGGCCGCAGACGAACTCACGGGACTGATCCGATATCTCGGCCAGGAGGACTGGCAGGAGTGTTTTGGCGAAGTGCTTGGCGATCACATTGGTCCGGCGCTGGAAGCGGGCGACATCTCCTTCGAGGATCTGGCGGAGATGATCGGCCCCGACGTTGCCATGACGCTGTGGGGCTGCGCCTTCGAGGATTTTCTCGGGCAGGACTGGGATGACGGCCGGAACTTCGTCGACGTTTACCTCAAGCGTCGGAGCTGGAAGGAAGGGCCGCGTAACAGCGCCTACATGCGTGCCCTCAAGGCTTCGGTCATGAGCCTGTATGAAGTCTCGGACATCAGACCCGGCCAGAGCCTGATGGCGCGAGACCTGCTGCGGGGTAGTGATCCGGTTCTGGTGCATGAAGGCACGGCAACCCGGACACTGGAGCAGTGGGACCGGATTGCAGCACGTCTCGTGCCGTCCGATGGGAAGACCATTCTGGCAGGCGGACTGCTCGCCTATTCGCGGGGTGCCTGTGAGGATCTGGCTGCGAACCTTTACAGGGCTCTGCGGAAAAGACGGGGCAAGGCGGAGTTTCCGAAAGTCGATACGCAGACCCTGCGTGAGCTTGCGCCGATGTTCACGCTGACCTGGCTGTTCCGGACGCTGGAGGACATGGCCCGGCAGATGGAGGGGCCAGCTTTGTTCAATGGGGACGGAGAGGATCTGGTCTTCCACGAAGTGTGTTTCCCGCTGGCAAAGGGCGTGACGCAGAAGATGGTGGCGGATGTGCTTGACGGGATGGCAGCCCTGCGGGCAGAGAGCCGGTCATTCTGGAACTGGCTGAAAGAGCCGATGAGCGATCCCGTGCGCAAGGCTGGACGGGATGAAAACGGGCGGTTCCTGCGCACGGAGATGGATGATGGTGCGATCGTGCTGGGCACGCTGGATCTGAAGGGGCGGCAGTTGCGGCTGCAGGTGAACTCGAAAGAGCGTGCCGAACGTGGTCGTGCCATGCTGCAGGTCGGTCTGGGAGATCTCGTGCGCGCTCCGCTCATGCAGATCATGACGCCGGCGCAGGCGATGGAAGAGCGGGGGACGCATGGACGGGAGGTCTCGCCAGAACTGCAGATCCCGCCCGAGGAGGAAGCCCGGATTATCGGGCAGATGCTGGAGCAGCACTATCGGCAGGTGCTTGATGAGCCAGTCCCGGCCCTGGGGGATATGACGCCGCGCCAGGCCGTCCAGACAGCTTCAGGACGTAAAAAGGTGACCATCTGGTTGAAGGATATCGAAAACACTACGGTCCGCGCCCAAGGGAGTGGCGGTGGCATGGCTGCCTACGATTTTGGGTGGATGTGGCACGAACTCGGAATCATCAGGCTCAGGAAATAGTCCGCTTTCGCCTCATCTCGGTCGTTTGGACCACAAGGTTGTTTGCCAAATAGCGGACATCAGCGCTTCAAAGCCTCGTTGCAGAGATTGTCTGGATCTCACTGATTGCACCTATTGAATGATCCCAAGACACAGACAGGCAACCCATGGACGTTATGGTGAAAATTTCAGCAATACGGAATTGTGATCGGATCATATGACAAGCACGTTCCTTATATCCCTTACATACTGCCCCATAGTATGAAAAGGATACTCAAGGGTAGTATATTCGGGAGTAAGCGTTCGTGCCGCACACACCGGCTGAGAAAAAGCGCGTTCTGACCCGCGTGCGCCGTATTCGCGGGCAACTTGATGCGCTGGAACAGGCTTTGGAGAAGGGAACTGATTGCGGTCCGGTGCTGCAACAGGTGGCGGCTATCCGGGGAGCGATCAACGGATTAATGGCCGGTGTTCTCGAAAGCCACCTGCGGGAAGAATTTGTTGAGTGTGCCGGTGATCGTGATGCTGCCAGTGGTTCGATCGAGAATGTGGTGTCACTCGTTCGATCCTATCTCCGGTAATGCCCTCGATGCTGGCTGATAGGTTATTTGGAGAAAAAATCATGAAATCACGGGCCGCAGTTGCTTTCGAGGCGGGTAAGCCCCTTGAGATTGTCGAGATCGATGTAGCGCCTCCTCGTGCTGGTGAGGTGCTCGTGCAGATCACGCATACGGGTGTGTGCCACACTGATGCGTTTACCCTGTCAGGGGATGATCCCGAGGGACTGTTCCCAGCCGTTTTGGGTCACGAAGGCGCGGGAATTGTCATCGAGGTCGGAGAAGGGGTCACCAGCGTTGCCCCCGGCGACCATGTCATTCCGCTTTACACGGCGGAATGCGGTGAATGTCTGTTCTGTAAGTCGGGAAAAACCAATCTCTGCATTTCAGTGCGCGCCACACAGGGTAAAGGCGTGATGCCGGATGGCACGACACGCTTCTCCTACAAAGGTCAGCCGATCCATCATTACATGGGGTGTTCGACGTTCAGCGAATACACGGTTGTCGCCGAGGTTTCTCTGGCAAAAATCAATCCCGCATCCAATCCAGAGCATGTCTGTCTGTTGGGATGTGGCGTCACCACAGGGATTGGTGCGGTACACAACACGGCCAAGGTGCAGCCGGGAGATACGGTTGCCGTCTTCGGTCTGGGCGGGATCGGTCTCGCGGTCATTCAGGGAGCGCGACAGGCAAAGGCTGGCCGGATTTTCGCTATTGATACCAACCCGGAAAAGTTTGAACTTGCCAAAGCATTCGGCGCCACGGAATTCCTCAACCCCAAGGATTATGACAAACCGATTCAGCAGGTTCTTGTGGAAATGACCGGCTGGGGTATTGATCATACATTTGAATGTATCGGAAACGTCAACGTCATGCGCGCGGCGTTAGAAGCCGCGCATCGTGGGTGGGGGCAGTCGATCGTCATCGGGGTGGCAGGGGCCGGTCAGGAAATTTCGACCCGTCCCTTCCAGCTTGTGACGGGGCGTTCGTGGCGCGGCTCGGCTTTCGGTGGGGTCAAGGGACGCAGCCAGCTTCCCGGCATGGTCGAAGATGCCATGCGTGGCGATATCGAACTTGCGCCTTTCGTAACCCACACCATGCCGCTCGAAGACATCAATACGGCCTTCGATCTGATGCATGAAGGAAAATCCATCCGTTCCGTCATTCATTTCTAAGGTCTGCGTCTCACCGCGCAACATCATTTCCAATGGTTGGAAATTACAGGAGAACGATCATGGCAGTTATTTCCGGTGACGGTGTTTTCTCTCATGTTTTTCTTGGGGCAGTGGATACTGCGGTATCCGCGAAATTCTATGACGCCGCGCTTGCGGCTCTGGGCATAAAAAACCTGGGGCCGTTCGGGCATGGGTGGATTCTGTATGGCCGCGAAAAGCCAGCCTTCATCATTGCACGTCCAGGCAACGGTGAAGCGCCCTCAAGCAACGGTGTCACCATCGGTTTTGCAGCAGCGACACCCGCCGAAGTGGAGGCTTTTCATGCCGCAGGTCTTGCCAATGGGGGAGCCGATGAAGGCGCACCCGGTCCGCGAAGCCACTTACCGGGCGCTTACGCTGCCTATCTCCGGGATCCGGCAGGGAACAAGATCTGCACTTATACCTTCACGGACGGTAACTGACATGCGCAAAAGGCAGTGAGAGCCATGGAACGCAAGGAAACACACGCCTCTTTTGGGGGCGTGCAGGAAGTCTGGCGACACAAGTCCGTGTCGTTGGGTGTGGAAGCAAACTTCGCGATCTACCTGCCGCCGCAGGCAAAAACTGAAAAGGTTCCCGTTCTTTACTGGCTCTCCGGTCTGACATGTACGGAGCAGAATTTCATTGGCAAGGCTGGCGCGCAACGCGTGGCCGCAGAACTGGGCATCGCCATTGTCGCGTCGGATACCAGTCCACGGGGCGTGGGTGTGGCTGATGACGATGCGTACGATCTTGGACAGGGTGCCGGATTTTACCTCAATGCGACGCAGGAGCCGTGGGCTGTGCATTATCGGATGTATGATTACGTCGTCACGGAACTTCCTGCGCTGATTGAGGCGAGCTTTCCGGTTACGCAGCAGCGAGGCATTGCGGGACATTCGATGGGTGGATTTGGCGCCATCATGATCGCGCTGCGTAATCCTGGCCGCTATCGTTCTGTGTCAGCCTTTTCACCCATTGTGGCACCAACGCAGGTACCATGGGGTGAAAAAGCATTCAGTGCTTATCTGGGGCCGGATCGTGCCAGTTGGGCAGCCTATGACCCGCTTGAACTTGTGCGGACAGCGAAGGAAAGACTGCCTGTTCTGATAGATCAGGGTCTGGCGGACCAGTTTCTGAAAGAACAGCTCAGGCCAGAACTGTTCCAGGAAGCCGCACAGAATGCAGGGCAGGAACTCATCCTGAATCTTCGTCCTGATTACGATCACAGCTATTATTTTGTAGCCAGTTTTATTGCAGATCATCTCAGATATTTCGTGAGTAAACTACGATGAATAGATTGTCTGTCTTTTGGGATCCGGAATTTTCTGGCTTTGAGTGGAGATGAAATCTGTTAGGGGCATCTTTCAAACTGTGAAATCAGCTGGCAGCTTGCCGTGTGGGCTTGAGCGTACCGTCGAAGAGCATGGACCTTTCGACGCGCCGGAGCATCGTAGGATATCTCAGATGTCATGGCGGAAAGGCGTTTTGAACTTCGATAACGAAACTCCGCAGTTTTGGGGTCATAGCAGGGCCGGCATTGTAAAGCAGATGCATCGGGCGACCAGGAACTCTCCACTGGGATAGAATGCGGACAAGGCGGCCAGAATCAAGTTCGGGCTTCAAGGCCTGTTCAGAACCCAATACTATGCCCTCTCCTGACAAGGTGAGGGCCAATAGAAAGCCCCAGTCGTTGGACGTCACAGTGCCAGAAACCATGACAGATCGTGTGCAGGTCTTTCGTATAAAGTGCCATGCTGTTCGTACAGAATTTGCAGAGTTTTCGTAGACAAGACACTGATGCCGGGCGAGTTCCTCAGGACTGTCCGGAGCGCCAAATTTTTCGAGATAGGCAGGCGCTGCGCAGACCGTGAGGGAATATGAGGCCAGAGGGCGACTGACGACCGTAAGATCGGGATCTGGCTCGCCAATACGAATGACAGCTTCATGGCCATCCAGCGTCGGATGAACCAGTTGATCCGTAAGGGATACTTGTAATCGTACCTTCGGGAATTTCTTCCGAAAATTATGTAGAAACATGGGGAACATGGTCCGCCCGAAGGTAACTGGTACGCTGACAGCAAGTGTACCACGTGGTTCGCCCAGCGTGTTGGCGGCAAGATTATCAGCACGCTCGACAGCCTTCAGGACGAGATGACATTGCTCGCAGTAAAGACTCCCTATTTCTGTGAGGCTCTGACGACGTGTCGTCCGATGGAGCAGGCGCGTGCCAAGATGACGCTCCAGAGCCTCTATATGTTTGGCCACCATCTGCGGCGATAAGGTCAGACGCTGAGCGGCCGCGGCAAAAGACCCCAGTTCCACAACCTTGATGAAAACCTTCATACTGGTCAAACGATCAAGCATTCATCATCCTCAGTTGTGACTGACATCTTCTATCGACAATTTATCTCTTAAAAAAGAGGAATATGTTGAGCCTGCTGATTGATCGGCAAGCATCTTCTCCGATGGAGCTCTTTAGAATGCCTATTTATCTTGTGCGAATGGATCATCCGGACGGCGACGGGTGGGGGCAGCATGTCGTGGCGCATGTGCTGTATCTCAAGCGCCTCATTCAGGAAGGTAGTCTTCTGGCTTCTGGTCCGCTGAAAGGCACCCCATTGCGGTCAGGTTTTCTGATCATGAAAGGTGCCAATCGGCAGGAGATTGAAGCGATGGTGGCTCGGGATCCGTTCTCGCCGGAAGGTTTGATCTGTGATCTTCGAATTGAAGAGTGGGATCCGCTGTTCGGTTGCCTGTCCAACCTATCGACCGGCAAACCGCCCGTGGAACTGCAATCTCTATTCCCATCCGAAGAACACTCATGATCTATGAAATGATTCGCTTTCGGACGGATGTTTTGGGAGTGCCAGCCCTCTCCCGTCTCCTGAAAGCACGGTTCTCGGATACCCTGAATCCTGTTGCGGGAAGCCTCACAGGGGTATGGCGAACGGAGATCGGTGAACTTGGAACGCTACTCCTGCTGCGTTCCTTTTCCTGTCAGGATGCCTTGCTTAAGGCGCGGCACAGAACACTGGAGTCCAGAACGCCCTTCGGTATCAAGATGAACGACGTTTTAATAGAAGCTGAGGCGTTTGAAGGCTTTCCGTTTCTTAAACCCCCGGAGTTTGGTGAATGTGGTGGACTCTATGAAATCCGAACTTACAGTTTAAAAGCTGGAGGGTTGGAACCGACCCTGAAAGCGTGGCAGAGTGCTCTGAAGCCTGCACAAGCCTATACCCGCCACCTGATCACCAACATGTTCGCGCTGGATGGTGCGTCACGCATCTGCCATATCTGGGCCTTCGACAGCTTTGAACAACGCAATATTCTGCGTCAGCAACATTACGTGGACGGACTTTGGCCGCCAAAAGGAGGGCCTGAGCAAATTATTCATGCCCAGTCCTGCCTTTGCTTACCGGAAACTTTCTCGCCATTACGGTGACGACGAAAAGCTCACAAATGTTCCCATGAATGACTGCTTTGCCAGCCTTGTCGCTTGATAACCGACATTCTGTTACCCCCCCAAGTCAGACGTTCCATTCCGGCTGTTCATGCAGGGAGAAATTATCTTTGAGCAAGGCGGGCATGATTTGTGAAGTGGATATGTCCGCTGGGACGTCGTATCTGCACTGTGCCTCTTCATGCGTGCCTTTGTTGTTCATACACGCGCAGATTCAGATCGGTGAGATCGAGGAGAGGCGTCGGGATCTGATGGACGCGCGCCCGCCTGACCAGGACACCAATAATCTGTTGCGCCTCCACAGGAGCGCCCTGCAGCAGATCCCGGAACATGGAGGACGTCAGGGTGGAGTCCGTTTTCGTCAGGAGACTGACAGTGCCCTTTAGCGCGGCATCCCGCAGGGGATAACCGGCAGCGGCGGCCGTTGACGCACATTCATGGATGACCGCCTGCGCAAAGCCCTGACCTGCTGGCTGGCTGGCGATATCCCCCACGGTTCCGCGCATCAGGCAGCAGATGCTGCCCAAGGCGGCGAGCAGCACCCATTTGTCCCACATATCCTGCAGGATGTGGGTGGAACACACGGTTTTAAATCCGGGGCCCGACAGGGTTTCCGCAATACTGCGCGCCGCTGGCGTATTGCTACCGTCCCGCTCCCCGACGGAAAGCCGGGGAAGGGAGCCCGTCTGGACAATGCGCCCCTGCGCATCAAGCATGCTGACGATAAAGCACGTGCCTCCCATGACCGCGGCAGGGCCAAAGCGGTCTGCCAGAATATCAAGATGCTGCATGCCGTTGAGAAGCGGGACAATCCGTGTCTGCGGTCCCACCGCAGGCGCGAAATCGTTCATTGCAGCCATCAGGGAATAGGCTTTTACGCTGAGCAGGATGATGTCGTAGGGCCCCTCAATCCCACCGGCCATCACCATCCGGGGGGTCATGGTGACGTTGCCAACGGAACTGATCAGGCACAGGCCCCCGGCACGGAGCTGCTGCAGGCGCCTTTCGCGCACCAGAAAGGTCACGTCATGCCCGGCGCTGGCCATGCGGGCGCCAAAATACCCACCCACGGCGCCTGCGCCGACAACAAGAATTCTGGAACCCATGACGCTGTTTCCTCTCTTTGATCCGCCCTGACGTGTTGCGGTTGAGGGCGAGTTGAAGCGCTCTGGCGGCAGGGGTCAAGACAGGCTCAGAATCTCGATCTTCCCGGGTGCCGGGCCTTGATGCTGGCCGCGTCGATATAGGTCTCGACGACCTGAAGGCTTTTGTGCCGCGAGAAGCGCTTCAGTTCCAGGAGATCATACCCGTCTTTCGCCCCCGTGGTGATGGCGCCGCGGCGCAGGCTGTGTCCGCCAAAGTCCCCCTCAAGGTGGGTGTCGCCACAGCGTTTGCGGATGATGTCCGTGACTGCCCGGTCCGACAGGGCGTGCGGCCCGATCCTGGGCGGGGCTCCGACGGGAGTGACTCCCGCCCTGTGGCCCCGCGCGGACCAGATGCGCCGGAAGACCGGACCTTCCGTGATCCCGGCCTGCCGGAGCCAGGTCTCGTATGCCAGAACCGGGCAGTTCCGGGTCAGGCCCCGCGGGATGCCGATCAGAGTACCCTTGCGCTGGGGATCACCCTTGGACCGGCCCAGCCGGATCTGCATGCCATCCTCATCCACCGTGATGTCGTCCACCTTCAGTGCGGCAAGTTCGGAGCGCCGGAACGCGCCAGCAAAACCGATCAGGAGAATGGCCCGGTCCCGCGCACCGACCAGATCATGTGGACTGATGGCTTCGACGACCCGGACCAGCCTGTCCCAGGTGAGCGCGGTTTTCTGGCGGGGCAGAGTCTCCTTTGCCTCCCGCCGGATGCCGGCAAGCGTTGCGGTCACCATCGGGTGGGCGGTGGGTACGGCAATCTGCGCCAGGTGATGCAGGTAGCGCAGGGCGGCCCGATGCAGGTCTATGGTGCTGGTCCTGCGGCCCTGCAGCGCCATGTCGGCCAGATAGGCGGCAACATCCTCGCCGCGGGCCGGCAGGGCGGGCAGGGCATGACCGGCAGCCCAGCGACACCAGGACCGCACGGCGGCGCGATAGGTGCGCAGCGTGTTTTCGGCCTTGCTGCGGTGCATATAGGCATCGGCCGCCTGACGGGCCGTGGCCAGGCGGCCATCATGTTCGGGCACAGGCTGTGTCGAGACGACGGAAAACCATTGCGCGACGGCAGCAGCCGGCTGGCCGACGGGCGCAGGAGGCGATGCGTCTGACGTCCCGGGACAGGCTCCTACGGGCTGGAGCGGCCGGAACCAGGCCAGGAAGCTGGGCGTACCGTCGTCGATTTCCAGTCCGACAGCCAGTTCGAACCCCGATGGGACATCGGCCACATGGTCCTGAGCCATCTGCTGGGCAGCCGACGCATATGGCACGCCCTGGGCGAGGGGGATATCCGGGGAATAGCTACCGTCCGGCAATTCGATGCCCGCCAGAAGCAGGGGCAGGGGCGGGGTGAACCGCGCGGTCGAGAGGATTTCGCGCCAGCGCGCCGGGTCCTGTGTCTCGGCCAGACGCTGTCGTGTCAAATGGTCAACGCGGGCGTGCAGCGCGGCCTGCGCGCGCCTGCTGGAGCCGAGGATGCGGATGTCGCTCAGCATGACCGGCTTTCCCGGTCCGAAGACCCCTGGGTGCAGAAAAGGTGACCGGGGTCGCCCCTGCCTCTTTTCCGCTGGCCCGGCCTAGGCTGGGCGATCGGTTCGGCAGGACAGAGCCGACCGCTACGCGGGCAGCAGGGGAGGGGCAGACAGGCAGGTAGGGTGGAAAGGCTCTGGAACAAGCGCATTTTGGGATTTTTGTCGAAATGCCTCATGAATGGGAACAGAAATCCTATTTTACCAACCACCTATTTGGCACCGTCCAGTTAATCGTGGCAGAAAATGCTATCCAGCGCGGTCGGGAGCTCTGTCAGATTATCCGCGTCCATAAGCAGCGACCTTGAAGGTTTTTTCGTGGCTGAACAGTAAACTACATGTTTGTCAGAGACGAAGAGAATACCGGGCATACCGGTTTTCTCCTGTCCGAATAAGAGCATCAAGCGCCACCAGATCAACCAGATCACGCGTCGCCGTGGCAGACGTCGCCCCTGTAATCGACCGATAATTCTGGGCACTCAGGCCACCTTGAAAACCATCAGGCCCTTCTGCCAGCATTCGAAGCAGGGCCTTCTCCTGACGAATGTTCAGTTTTCCGCGTAAGCGATCCAGAAACCGCGTTTTCTCAATAAGAAACCGGATGTTCCGAAGCGTGCGGGATTGCGCCTCCAACACGACCTGAGAGAACCAGACCATCCAGTTCTCTATCTGGTTCGTCTTGCTGGCCCGATGCAGTTCGAGATAATACGCTTTCTTGTATGTATTGATGGTCGCGGCCAACGCCGTCAGCGTTGGGGCTGCGAGGGTTTGCGCCAATGCTTTTTCAGCAATAGCCCGTCCGATGCGACCATTTCCATCTTCAAAGGGATGAATGGTCTCAAACCACAGATGCGCAATCGCAGCCCGCTCAATCGCGGGCAAGGGGTCGATCCCGCTTGGGGCGGTCCTGTTAAACCAGCCGATAAACTGCGCCATCTCCGAAGGGACGCTTCGAGATGGCGGGGCTTCGAAGTGGATGTGCGGCGCATGGATGGGGCCGGAGATAATCTGCATTGCCTCGGCATGCGTCCGATATCTGCCAATGACATCCAGATCTCGCCGACCGTTCATGAGCATGGCATGCCACTCAAAGAGACTCTGGTCAGTCAAAGGGGCCGCATAATGCCGATAGAGGTCCGCCATCAATTCAGCGGCCCCAGCCTCAGTTGGCGTAGAACGTCGCCTGTCTGTGGCGAAGCCAAGGTGTCGCGCAATCGACGATTGCACACTGGCCCGATCAAGCTCCTCGCCTTCAATAGCGGAGCTCTCGACCGTTTCTTGCGACATGAGTTGAACGACAAGATGCTGATTGGCGTCTTTGTCCAGATGCTGCATCGCACCGACGACCACGCCTGAACCTTTCAGGAACTCCGTTTCGGCGTCTCGCAGACAGCTTTTCTCGAAGTGAAAATGTGGCCAGTCCGGAAGCTGCCAATTCCAAAGCATGATTGATATCCCAAGGCTCTATCAATCATTCTATCGCATTTTTATGATTGATAGAAGTCTAATCTATCGATCCTTCGGCGTGACGGATTATGCTGCGTATGAACCCAGAGTGGCCCGCAGCATTCCATAATGTTCACTAAGACGGACATCATATCCGCCGTTTTCTGATGAAGGCGAGATATTCCCAACAGTAGATAAATGGTGCGGATCTGGTTCGCTCTTCCACGCAATCTGGACCGAAGCGGGACATTCATCCCGGATCGTCAATGCGAGGAGAAACTTTTGTCGAGCCATATGCATTGACCAGGCATCTGCCTGCGCATCGTACCGGCATAGGCCGGATGAGGCCACGGCCTCCTTTTCGGTGAAGCAATGGACAGCATGGCCGATGGCGAGAAACTGCCACGGGGCAGGGCTGCCGTACATTTCGGTCAGGAAGCCGTCAAACTGGGAGCTGGTCGAGGTATCATCCGCCCCGTTCATGGCAAGAACCCGTGCCCGGATCGCATGTGCCAGGGCGGGATTATCCGTCGAGAGATTGCCGTGGAACGCGACCACGGCTGCGATCTCCGGACCGGACCGCGCGAGATCCAGCACGGCCGCGCCGCCGAAGCAATAACCGATGGCGCAAGATGGGTCGTGTCGATTGGTGCCTGCGATACAAACGACCTGAACTGTGCCAGGGCAAAGGCCACGCGACGGCGCATCATGGAACGGTCAGCGAGCAGAAGGGGATATGGCATCGCGTGCGCCAGCGGCGTCTTTCGGGCGGATCGCGGCGGCATACATATCCGTCAGCAGGATCACGTAGCGTTGCCCTGCGATGTCCTCGGCCTTGCGGATCACGCTCTCGTTGACGCATGAACCATGCGGGCACCATCAGGAGACCCGGCCGCCGCGCGGCAGTCGTGTCGTCGTAGATTAGGACGCAGTCATAACGCGCGCCCTCGAACGTCTACGAAACTGGCCTGTCGACCATGCGGGCACGCGCATGCCCGGAAATAAGGAACGGCAATGCGGCAATGACGAGCGGACGCAAACAGATCATTGACGTTTCTCTTTCGGTTATGGGACGGGCGAGGGGCAGGTCAGATTATCGCATATGCTGTTTTGCGCTCAACCATTGACGGAGTAAAGCTGTCAGGAGATCGCCATAACGGACCAGAATGAGAGTTTTCTTCAGCCCTGTCCGGGATGGACAGGGGGCTTGGCGGGACAAGTCGACGGCGCCCCGTGGGGAGAGGAAAGCAACGCGAGGTTTTCAGTCCAGAGAGTTTTTTGCAGTGGCGTCATCCAAGCATAGCGGGCTGGGGGAGGCTGCTGCCTGGAAGCACTGATGATGCGTAACCGAATTAAGGGTACTTTTTCGCATTAATAAGGATCATTTTTCTCCTGATTAAGGGGAACCTGAATCGGAGAGGATCGCGGAAAACCTGACATTCTCCTTATTAAGGGCCATTCGATAAAATTAGCAGGAATTTCCAGATTTGTCCTACTTCCGACAAGATAACTTATCGGAAGTAAGTTTTTGATTGGTCGGATTTTGCCCCGCGAGGAAGGGAGGGGGCAGAAAGTCCGGGAAACCGCGCCTTTCCAGATCAATCGGGCGCTTTTCCGTTCTCCAAAACCCGTTAACATGATACGACGCATTATATGAAGCACAAACGCCTTAATATGGTCAGGGTCAGGCAGCGCGGTTTTCCGCTGAGGGCGGGTAGGCTGTCCGCTTTCGCCGTCCGTCCGACGTCGGCCTGCAGCGAGTTTAGGGCGGAAAACCGGGGATCCGATCAGAATGGCTGAGACCGGCCGACTGCTGCAGGCGGCGCGTTCGCCGACCGGCCTGTCGCCTGCCACGGCACGGACCTATGCGGCCTCCTGGCGCGCCTTTGTCAGAACCCAGCCAGCCGATAGCGGCTTTCCGGTCGGCCCTGTCGCGGTGGCAGCGTGGCTGGAGGCCCGGGCGAAGACGGGACGGCCGCGGCAGAGCCTGGTGGTGGATCGCGCGGCGCTGACGGCATGGTGTGCTGCCAATGGCGAGGCGTTCGATGTCGCCCTGCCCGCTACGCGGGTGCGCCGGACCGGGGCCGGGGTCGATGCGGCTTCGCTGCTGGCCGCCGCGCGACGCTGTAGGGCCGACCTGCCCGGCTTGCGCGACCGGGCTTTGCTGTTGCTGGCGGCTACGCTGGACATCGGCGCCGAGGCGCTGGCCCGTCTGACGGTGGAAGACATCAGCGACACGACAGACGGGATGACCGTTGCCCTGCTGCGGCCCCGGTCCGGGCGCCACCGGTTGCGCCGGTTGCGGCGCCGCCGGGACCCGGCCGTTTGTCCGGTGCGGAGCTGGGCGGCCTGGCGCGATGCCGCGCAATTGCGGTGGGGGGCGGCGTTCCGGGGGATCGATGCGCATGGCACGGTCGGGGATCCATTGTCGGTGCCGGGGATCCGGTTCGTGCTGGACCGGGCGCTGGGACGTCCGGACCGCCCGGCCCACCGGACGCGGCGGACAAAATCCGGGTCCCCGCCAGAGTCCCCAGTTGGGACGGCGGTGCGTCGACGCACGATGAGGGCCGCCCCGGGCTGGATCCGGACAACGCTGACGGTGAGCGGTCCGGTAGACGAAGTGGCCCGGTTCCGGGTGGCGGCCCGGGGACCGGGGATCATCCCCTGGCAGGTGGATTTTGACTACGAACAGGCCCGCCTGCTGGCGCCGATGGCGGCAAAGGGGGCGCAGGCGGTGACGCTGGCCCGGCTGCTGCGCCAGGCATCCGAACGCCTGCATCGGATCGCCCTGCAGCATCAGGCGGCGGGTACGCCCGCCTGTGCCTTTGACCTGCACCGGCTGGTACCGGTGCCCGGTCCCATTCTGGAAGCCGGGGCGGATTCATGCGCGGCGGCGGCCTGGCTGCAGGCACAGTGGGGCACGCTGCTGCCGTTGCGTCGGGTGGAGGTCGAAGCCGTGCGCGACCAGCGCGCCCGCCGCAGTGCGCGGCTGGTCTACAACTTCTGGTCGGCGGAATGGACGCCGTGGCAGGCGCTGGAGCGGGTGCGGACGGACTGGCCAGAGCTGGTTTTCGACATCCGGCCGCAGTACGCGCGCGCTGATGCCGGGAAGACCGCCGATGCTGCCTGACAAGGACGAAGACTGGGGCGATCAGCCGCGTCGGTTGCCGCGCCCGGCGGTGCCCGAGTTCCATGTCGAGGGGTTTGACGGGCCGCTGGACCTGCTGCTGGATCTGGCGGAACGGCAGCGCCTGGATCTGGGCATCTTGTCCATTGCGGACCTAGCGGCCCAGTTTGTGGATGAGGCGGAGCGGCTGGCCCAGACCACGCCACTCATGCAGCGCGCGGACTGGGTGATCTGGATCGCCCGGCTGGTATTCCTGCGCTCGCGGCTGCTGTTTGCCACGCAGGCGGAAAAGCAGGTTGCCGAGAGCGAGGCACGCCGGACGGCGGACCAAATCGAGGGGTTGTTGCAGATGCGCGCGGCAGCGGACTGGCTGGAGGCGCGACCGCAGCTTGGCGTGTCGGTTTTTACGCGGGGCGGGGCGCGGGCGGATAGCAGTGTTTCTGCATGGCAGGGGACGTATTTCAGTCTGATGGAAGCCTGTCTCAGTGTACTGGAGCAGGAATTGGCGCGGGTTGCGACGTCCGTTCCCGTCTATCGGATTAATGTGCCTGCATATTGGCGTGTGACAGATGCGCTGACTCTGGTCTGTGAAAAAATAGCGAACGGAACCTTCCGCAGCATATGGGAAGACTGTATGCTCCTAACGGATTTAAGGGGACCGGACAGGATCATTGATCGTCGCGCGGTTGTTGCTGCTACGTTTGTGGCTGGCCTTGAACTGGTGCGACGGGGAGAGGCATCGATTGCCAATGTTGCGTTTCCCTCGCCGTGATCTGCGTCTCCCCACCATAGCGGTGATAGTGTGTGCCTTAGCAGTCTGTCGGGTTTGTAAATGCTGTTTCAAAATTCCCCACATGTGCTGTCGGAAAATTCCCCAGCACGGATATGGTGATCAGCCATTGAGGTGATCGATAGCTCCATGCTTTGGGGGCCTACCGCGGCGCTTTGGCGCTGCCGGTGGCATCAGATTGGCGTGGGCCCGTGTATGCTCGGGGATCAGATCGGCATGCTGGCGCAGGCGATAGCTGGCACCTTCGATGTGGACGACGACAGCATGGTGAAGTAGCCGGTCGAGCAGCGCGGTGGCGACGACCGGGTCGCCGAAGACCTCGCCCCACTCGGCAAAACCGCGATTGGAGGTCAGGATCATCGCTCCCTTTTCGTAGCGGGCATTGACCAGCTGGAAGAAGAGGTTGGCACCACCTGGCGTGATTGGCAGGTAGCCAACTTCATCGACGATCAGCAGCGAAGCCCGCGTGTAGAAGCGAATTTTCTCGGCCAGACGCCCCTCGCGTTCGGCTCTGGTGAGCGCCTCGAGCAGTTCTGCCAGAGAGCAGCGATAGACGCTGCGTCCGGCCCTGACGGCGGCCACGCCGATGGCTGTGGCCAGATGGGATTTTCCGGTGCCTGGCGGGCCCAGAAAATGCAACACCTCGGCCCGATTGATGAACTCGAGCTGGGCCAGCGCGGTGATGCGATGCCTGTCGAGTGAAGGCTGGAACGAGAAGTCGAAGCTCTCGATAGTTTTGATCGGCATGAGGCGGGCGGTGCGCAGTGCTACGCTGATGCGCCGTCCCTCGCGCAGGTTCAGTTCTTCGGCCAGCAGATCGTCGATGGCCTCGATGGCGCTGATCTCGCCCTTTTCCAGCCTGCCCAGCGTGTGATCAAGCGTTTCGAGGGCGCGTGCCATATGGAGAGCCAGCAGGCTTTGTCGGATGCGTTCGGTGACAGACATCATGCGGTCCCTTTGGCATTGATGTTGGCCAGGCGTTCACCCACCGCGCCGTAGAAAGCCAGAGGACGCTGGAGGATCGGCACCGCCGGTGTCGTCGGCAACATCTCGGCGTGTTGAACCGGTGGGGCCTTGCGGTGGCCTGGCTCGATCCGCTTACGGTTTTTGCCTTCCAGCACGGGATGCCGGGCGATGAGTTTCCCTTCCTCGAAGATCAGGACTTCATGTGTATGGTGCTGGATCTCGACCACGCGACGGCGGGCAGTGTCAGGCACACTGTAATAATTGCCGGCCACCGCCACCATCCCCTCGCGGCTGATCCGCCGCTCGACGCTCAGAACAGCATCGTAGCGCAGGGCAGGCAATGGATGCAGATGGGGCTGCTCCTGTGCAAAATGCTCCTGCACGATCCGCCCGGTGGTGGCATGTGCCCGCGCGTTGGCGATATCCGCGCGCCAGACGTCGAACTGGGCGTTGAGGTCATCGAGATCATGGAAACTGCGGCCAAGGAAGAAGTCCTGACGGATGTAGCGGAAGGGTCGCTCGACCTTGCCCTTGGTCTTGGCGCGATAGGGCTGGCAGGCTCTGGGGGCGCTGCCATAATGGGCCAGAAGCGCCACCAGCGAGGCATTGTAGGTCACCACGCCCGCATCATCCTCACCGATGACAGCGGTCTTCATGCGATCGTAGAGAATTTCCGTGCAGCAGCCCGCCATCGCCTCGAAGGCGGCGATGTGGCAACGCATCACTGTTTCCAGACCCTGGTTCGGGCAGAAACGTCCCCACAGCCAGCGACTGTGCCCCAGCACCATGCTGAACAACCAGACCTTGCGCACGATGCCTGGCTCGCCGGTGAAGACTGTCTGGAATTCCGCAAAATCGACCTGCGCCTGAACGCCGGCTCCGGTCTCGAAGCGCCGCTCATAAGGCCTGGGCAGCGGGGGGCGGATTTGCCGGAGATATTCCGTCAGCGATGAATAGGCACCGTCATATCCCATGTCGCGAATTTCACGATGCAGCCTGCGCGATGAAAGTCCGGGATAACTTGCCATCCGCTCCAACAGATAGGTTCGATAAGGTTCTGCTGCGCTGGCCACCGGTTTACGCGGTGCATAGGCTGGAGTCTCCAGCCCATTGGCCAGATACTTCTTCACTGTCTTGCGATCGAGCCCTGTCTGGCGCGCGATGGCGCTGATGCTGAGCCCCTGTCTTTTGAGTTCCTGGATCAAAACGACCTCCCTGAGTCCTATCACCTGCTCGCCCTTCCTTTGGCATCAGCAGGGATAAATGTGCCGCGTGATCGTCATGGGGGCATGCCCCCATGACGATCACGCACAGTCCTCAAACTGGGGAATTTTCAACCAGCACATTTGGGGAGATTACAACCAGCACTCACAGGGTTGGGGTACCCTGTGAAGGGGTAAGGTTGTAAGGTGGTGAGATGAGCAGCTTCATCCCGTTTGACCGGTCTCAGCCGTATCTTCTGCCGCCTGATCTGAAGTCGTGGCTTCCGGCTGATGATATGGCGCATTTCGTTGTAGCCGCCGTTGAACGGGTTCCGATGAATGCGTTCTGCGTGCCAGTGCGCACGGGTGGCAAGGCACAGTACCATCCGCGTCTGATGCTGGCCCTTCTGATCTTCAGCTATGCGAACGGGCTGTTTTCCTCACGCCGGATCGAGCGGGCGACATATCGCGATATCGGGGTGCGCTTCGTGGCGGCGAACCTGCATCCGGATCATGATACGATTGCGACCTTCCGCCGGACGAACCGGACAGCCATTGAAGCTGCATTTGCGCAGGTCCTGCTTCTGGCGCGCGAGACGGGCCTGCTGCGTCTGGGCGTGGTGTCGATTGACGGCACGAAAATCGATGCCGACGCTTCGAAATACCGTTCCCTGCGCTACGACCGGATCAGGGCGCTGCGCGAACAGCTGGCGGTGGATATCGCGAAACTGATGGACCAGGCGGAGCACGCGGATGCCACAGACAGAGATCCGCAGGCCCTGCCAGAAGAGCTTGCCCGCCGGGAAGCGCTGAAAGCGAAGCTGGACGGAGCCTGCGCCCGGCTGGAAGCAGATGCGAAGGCGCAGGCCGAGGCGGCGCGACCGGCATACGAGAAAAAGAAGGCGGCGCATGACGCAAAAACAGGGCGTCGCGGCCGGGCGCCGAAACCGCCGGATGATGAACCACCACCCGACCGGCAGATCAGCCTGACCGATCCCGACAGTCGCCTCATGCGGCGTTCGGATGCCCACGAGTTCCGGCAGGCTTACAATGCCCAGGCCGTGGTCTGCGCCGAAGGCAGTCAGCTGATCGTGACAACCGGCGTTGTCGCCACGTCAGCGGACGCGCCGTCCTTTGCCAGCACCGTGCTGTCGATGGAACACACGATCGGTCTCCCGGAGACAGTGCTCGCCGACACCGGTTACGCCAGCGGGCAGGCGGTCCGGGAATTGCGGAAAAAGGGCATTGATCCGCTGGTCGCCATCGGACGGCCCTGTGCCCGCAGACCTTACGACTTCCGACCCCATCCCGAAGCAAAGGAGCCACGCCGGATAACTGAACCCTGGCGGCTTGCCATGAAGGACAGGCTGGAAACTACAGAAGCCGGAGATGTTTACAGACTACGCAAACAGACCGTGGAGCCGGTCTTTGGAATTATCAAAAGCATCATGGGCTTCAGAAGATTCAGCCTGCGCAGCCTTGCAAAAGTCACGACCGAATGGACCCTCGTTGCACTCGCATATAACTGCAAAAGAATGGCGCGGCTTCAGGCGGCATAAGCCGGGTCAGCCTCGGCGTTATCAGCCGCAAAATGCCCAACCCGACAGACTGTTAGATTATATTTCGACTTTTGAGCAGGTTGTCGGGCCGGGGTATCCGCCATTCCAATACATTCCGGTCAACGCCAAACATTATAAAGGTATTTAGGATTCAAAAATTGTTTTTACCTCAGTCGGAAATCTAGAAAGCAGGTCAGCCGCAATAATCGGCACACGTTCCGCGTCGATATGCTCACTGGCGTAGCAACGCGCCAGCAATTCGTCTCCTAAATAGGCGTCATATTTCGCTCGCTTCATATCCGGCACTAGTCGAGCTAAAATTTTCGCGTCCGGCACAGGTCCTTCTGCAATGATTTTTAGGGCGGCAATCAATTTGCTCCCATCCTTAGCAGGAACCGTGACCGCGATACCTTCCGAATTAGCCATTACGCCATGAGAGGCAAGCGCCAGCACGAAGGCCAGTTGTGCCCGATTGCCGACCCAAGGGAAAAGCAGGAGTTCGTCCTCATGTCGTCGCAGGCTCGCATGGCGCAGTCCAAGATGATCGAACGTCTCTCTGGCTTCAGTAAGAAACTCAAGTGCTGCCTTGTCGAGAAAGCGGGGAATAGCGATGTTCTCGTAAACCCTGCGCATCTCTGCCACGACTTCGTCAGCCGGGGGCAGGCCCTCGCCACCAAATTCAGGCGGCACGCCGCCATAAGCTCGTGTGACCAGAATTTCCCGGCGTCGATTGTCGATCTCGATTATCTGCCACCGCCGTCCAGCGAAGATAATGAGTTGTTCCGGCATCACGGGGTTATCGACCGGCAGCGTACCGAGGTTCCGTCCGCGATCCGTGATAACCTTGAACTCGTCAGGCGTCATGAATACGGCGTAGAACCCACGGTCATTGATGACCCGCTCACCTTCTTCGCCTGGCAAAAGCGTCCCGTCTGGCGCCTGCTCAATAAGCTGGACTTCCGGATGCTTCATTCGCCGCAGCACATCAATGTAGAGGGCCTGATCAATTTCAGGAAATACCCGACTCTCGATCAAGTGGTTCCAGCCCTGTTTGACTGTCAGACCACCGTGTTGAGCGATCAGGGCCAGAATTTGCTGTATCAGCGTGGAGAGGTGGAGCCGCCCAATTTGAGGCGGTTCATTCCAGCGCCTCAGCATGAGATTGAGCATGGCTATGGTCTGCACCGTGCTTGGCCGCATAGCATCAATGGGATGGATGCGCTCGTCGATCGCCATCTCGGTGGTGTAAACCCGCATTACCGAGGATTGTCCTGCACGACGACCGGAACGTCCTAGTCGCTGGCGCATGCCTGAAACAGTATGTCCCGGCCCGATTTGGCTTACAGCATCAATGTGGCCAATATCGATGCCCAGTTCGAGGGTCGTGGTTGCGACAATGGAACCTGGTCGATCTTCTTCTTTCAGCCTTCGTTCAGCTTCCTCACGGTGCTCACGCGACAAACTGCCATGATGAGCGAAAAACTCCTCCGGCACGCCCAATGTCTCGCAAAGGCCACGTAACCTTGCGGTATAAAGTTCAACATTCCGTCGTGAGCCGGCAAAGATCAAACTCCGATGCCCCCGGAGCGTGTTGAAGATGTGTGTTGCAATCTCCATGTCTGCCGTGCGCTCGGCGACCTCGCCCTTGTCTGAATTGTCGCCCCGTTGCTTCAGGCGCGGCTGTATATAGCCGCGAAGCTGGAGCTTCAGGGGTTGGCTGCCCATTTCAGATTCCAGTATCTCCACGCCATCCGCATTCAATGCCCGTAGGAAAGCCGCAGAGGTTCTCATGTCGGCCAGGGTGGCCGAAAGGCCTACGCGAACTACCCGATGTCCGGCGGCGATCTCGATACGATTGAGCAGCGATTGAAGTTGGCGTCCGCGCTCTGCATCCATAAAGGCATGCATTTCGTCAACCACGATGTAACTTAGCGCAGCGAACAGACGCTTCGCCTCATTTCCCCGTCGAACAAGGATGGCCTCCAGACTTTCTGGCGTGGTCAGCAATATCCCTTGGGGCCGCTTGCGTGCACGCTCCTTGATGCTGCTGGCTACATCCCCATGCCATTTCCAGACTGGAATTTCCACTTCTTCGCAAAGTGTCTCCATGCGACCAAACTGATCGTTGATCAGTGCGCGCAAAGGACTGATATAAATGGCCTCGAAGCCGGCACCGGGTTTGCGTTCATCTGCTGCCAGTCGCGAAACAATTGGCAAGAAGGCCGCCTCGGTCTTTCCGCTTGCGGTCCCGGCCGCGATGATGAGATCCTGCTGTCCTTCCAGAAGGACGGGAATGGATCGTTCCTGAATATCACGAAGCTCTGTCCATCCCTGACGCCAGATCCAGCGCCGGATTTGCTCGTGCAACAGATCGAAAGCCGTCGATGCACCCTTACCGGAAGTTTGCCCGAGTGGGTCGGGCGGCGCGTCGTTCAAAGCTTGAAGTCCGCCAGATCATCATCGGGAGAGGCCTGAGCGGAGCCGATCGTCGAAGAGCCTGCCCCACCAGGCGTATCTTTATTGTCGACCTCGACAATATCGCCACCCGCCAAGGGCGTATCAGGCGCGACTTCAGCCTGGTCCACCAGATCCTGCCACTGCGCCTGTGAATTCTGTTCCAGGATGGCAAGCAGGTCGAGAAAAGCCTTGATGGTGTTACGCGGTGTACGGAAATAAGCCTCGCCAATCCTCTGGTTGCAATGAGTCATGAAGGCTTTGAAAACCTCATCCGGCACCAGATAACGATTCTGGTCACCATAGGCAAAGACGTGCCGTAACCTGCCAAGCAGAATGTAGAGGTCTTCGGGTGTCAGGCTCTGAAGCCGGATGACCGGGCCGGAAAGATCAACCAGACCATTTCGGGCAAAGCTGTTTTCAGCCAAACGGGATCGCAACGCTTCGTAAGAGTAAAGGCCCCGGCGGCTGTCCATCAGGAATTCGGGGGTGCCCCCGAAATAGACGCCGAGGGATTCAGCCGAACCTTGAAGCACATCATTCACGATACGGAGAATCTGCTCGTAGTTCGCATTGCGCGACTGGGCGCTGACCAGCTTGAAGAGGTTTACGCATTCATCGAACATGACCAGAAAGCCGGAATAGCCTGCCAGGGTCACGAAGCGGCTCATGACTTTCAGGTAATCGTAAACCGAGGCATCATCGATGATAGAGCGTACGCCGAGCGCCTCCCGGGCCTCGGTTTTGAGCGTGTATTCGCCACGGAGCCAGCGCAGTGCCGCAGCCTTTCCGCTCTCGCTACCTTCTTCGAAAGCTCGCCAGTAGCATTCGATGACGGTTGCAAAGTCATAGCCGGAAACGAGTTCCTGAATGGGAAGCAGTCTTTTTTGGATAACGTCTCCAACCTTGCGACCCGAAGCCTTGGCAGCAGCCTGTGTCTCTATGATGAAACGTTCGACTACGCTTGCAAGCGCTCCACCATCCTGCTTGGTGCGGGTGGCCATGTTACGCATGAGTTCTGCGTAAAGGCTGCGAGCCTGGCCGCCGCTGGCATGCAGGCGACGATCAGGCGATAAATCTGCATGCGCCACGACCAGCTTGCTTTGCATGGCAATGGAGCGCGCCAGATTAAGGAAAAAAGTCTTGCCTGCACCGTAGTCGCCAATGATGAAACGAACAGCAGAACCACCGTCCGCGATGCGTTTGACGTCCAGCACCACCTGGTTGACTTCGCCCGCGCGACCGACCTGCACTAATTGGATGCCTGACCGTGGCACGACACCTGCGCGAAGCGCCTGAATGACGCTATCGCGGTCTCTGGGCCTGATTTTCTCCGCAGTGCGCGCCCCGTCTGAGGTTGCAATACCAAGGTTGGTCATGATGCTGCTCCCGGCGCGTCAGCAAGGAGCGCCATATTGATGATCAAAGGGTCGCCGTCCTCAATGAGTTCTTCATCGAAAGTATCATAGGCCCATTCGTTGATGGCTTCGAGTGCGCCATCTGGCATCAACCCGAGTTCGTGTGCCTTGGCCTCAAATCCGGAGCGTGTCCACTCCTTTTGGTTGACCAGGATCTCAAGCAGTCGCGTCTGCTCCGCACCAAGTCCGGCGAAGCGCGTTGCCTGTTCCAAAGTGGGTGCAACGACTGCCGGACTTGGAATTTCAGAAGTCTCGTCCTCATAGATTGGTGCCAGGATTTTCTCGACCGCCCTCGTTTCGCGCAGGATGGTGCCGACCTTCCCCATATCAATGATGATACCGTCAGCAGGTTTCGCTTTCGAAGGCGGTGCTGGAATTCGATGGCCGCCTCCCTGTGACCTGCCATCCTCGACCACGATCGGTTCCGCGGTATAGGATGCCCTGGCAGCCGTAACCCGATGCAAGGTGGCGTAGAGTTCCCGTCGATCGAGACCACAGGCTTCGTAAAGCCGCTCAAGAGCCACCATCATGCCTTGGTCGGTTTCACCTGTCATTACAGTGACAGAAGCTGCCAGCGTGGCGACTATGGTTTGTTGCCCGGACTCCAGACTATCAACGATGGCTTTGAGGCGGCCAGGCGTTGGCAAGCGCGGCGGAAGCAGGCGCAGGCGGGCTATCAGCCGTTTTGTTTCAGGCGGGGTAAGCTGCAGGTGTGTGGTGAGATCGTTGACCAGATTTGTACCCAAGGTCAGGTTTTTTGCTGCCGGGCCGATGGCGGTCATGACCACGGCAGCGATGCGGAAGTTGTCACCGACGGGTATCAGGGAATCCTGGGCGTCGCCAGCGTAGAATAAGATTATATTCTCGCCTGGCTTGTTCCCACCATAGGTTGGATCCGGTTCCATGCCGTAACCTAGGCGTGCCAGCATGGCGGACATGTCGCGCGCTTGCCGCAGACCCGTGGCCCCCTTGCCAGAACCAAAGCATCGCAGACCCAGTTCCTTAAGCGGCACATCGGCAACAGGCCGGGGCAGATCGTCCAGCCAGGCTCTGAAAGCACGAACGGTTTCTCTTTCCCCAAGTTCTACGGGCAGCATCAAGGCGGCAGCCATACTGTCGACACGTTCACGTTCCTTGCCGATGACCTTGGCAAATGGAGTCAGATCCTCACGGGCCCCTTCGCAGAGCTTGATCATTTTGGTCCATGTCAATTGCGCTGGATCAGGAAGGCGATCGAAGCCATCAAACTTGATCGAGACATGGAGATACTGACTTGCCGCTCGATAGCTCAGATCAAGTCGGCTCTTTTTTTTATCTTTGAGCCGCACACCGTCAGGAAATTTCTTATTAAAACGATGTCGCGTGAGTTCAATGAACTCCGGACGCGCTCGTGTCATTGCCATGCGTGGCCATAAACCGGTTAAGTGAGAGGGCAAAGACAGAATACCTGCCATGGCGAGATCGAAGTCGAGCGGAATGCCTTGCAACGCATGCAGACTTAATTTGACCCGAAGTAAGGGAGACATGTGGTCTCCCAAAGCTGAGACATCCGGTTTCCATGCCCCCAATCTTTGCATATCGGTCAAGGTTTGTCGCATTTCAATGAAATTGAGCAGTTCAGTGCTGTAGTTTGCAAAAGAACCATTATGTTCGAAGAGGCTGCGCAGGCGTTCTACTTCGGCCATCAACAACGCCTCTTCAGCCATTGAAGGCGTATCGGCTACCAAGCGACGTTCAAGCCCATAAAAATAAAGGAAGGGATAGCCCATTGGGTAGCTCGTGTCGGATTTTCCGCTCGCCAGCCAATGCAGGTAAGCCAATCGTTGATTGGGCGTGATGTCAGTATATGAGGACCAATAACCCAGATCCAGGTTCGTTTGCGGCACTCTGGCCGCGATCTTGAGCGATGGTCTGATAAGGCAGGGCGCTGGAGTGTCGGCACGCCAGCCTCCATCCGGCGCTGCAGACAAAAAGTTGCCGACATAGACCATGCCATCAGTTATCTCGAAGCCATGGATCGTGACTTTTTCACCGGGAGGGACCCAGTGCGCATCGTTCTTCTTGTGGCTCCGGGATTGTCCATGCAATACTAATTTCGCCTCATCATTGGGAAATATATGTTGGGCATGGGATGAGGAAGCGTGCGTAGATGACGAGGCAGTAGTCTCTTTCCTGGTCGCCACATTGGTCGTATCCGGAATTTCAGATCCGCTGAAAATACGCTTTAGCCAAGAAAACATAATATGCTCACCGAATGCTCGCCAATTCTTTCAAATAATAGACATTGTTCTTCCGATGCAGCAACTCTCCTCTGTGGCGAATGGACATCGATACAGATCCTCGGCTGTTCTGTTCACATTCTCAGGAACAACGGATTATTTTAATAGAATAGTAATCCATTTGTCCGTCTTCTGAAAGAAAGGTGGCATGCTCAGCTTGCGCCTGCGCCATTAGAAGATGGTCAAACGGATCACGATGATGCATAGGCAAAGACATAAGAATCTTCAGATGCTCGGGCTGTATTTGCAGCAGAGAGAAGCCTTCGCCAGGAATTGCTGCCAGAATATCGTTTATATCCGCATCCAGTTTTCCGATACGGATTTTGATTGCAATCTCCCATAATGACACGACACTCACCAGAATATCATGGGCCGGATCCGCAATGATTTCCCGTGCATTATCTCCTAGCCGATCAGAATCCGAAAGCCACCAGAGCAACGCATGCGTATCGAGCAGAACCTTCACAGGTCGCGTTCCATGCTTTCAAGAACGTCCGGCGGTGTCTGATCAAAATCTTCGCTCATCCTGATTCGCCCTCGAAGGACTCCTGGCTGACGACGGGGACGATAGGAAGGAGCAGGCGGCCGCAGTTCAGCCACGACCTGGTCGTGAGATGTAACAAGGATCGTGCTGCCTTGTCTGACCTGACGCAGATAAACTGTCAGGTTTCCTCGAAATTCTCGAACACCGATTTTCTGTGGGGATGGTGCGTTATCTGAAAGATGCTGGCTCATTGTCTCCTCCCTCTGTGTCATCATAACATGTACACACAGCGAGGAGGTAGAGAATTCCTGAGATATATTCGATTTCAAAGATCAGTGGCTTCCGGACAGTGCCAGAGCAGCCGTTATATTCTCAACTCCGGCCGCGAACTCGGCCGGAGCGTTCGCCCTCCAATGACGTCTCCACCACCAGCGTCCGGCATTCATGCGTGTAAACCAGACGGGTCTGCTGGGCTCTCTGGCAGGCGCTTCGGTTCGGAAAAGGCCGTGAGAGGCACCAGGCAGTGATGCGCCACACCTTCACAACGCTTCCGTCAGGTCGAAGTGGGATTGCGGATATTATTGGTCACGCCTCGATCGACCCTGTGGGCTTTCAGGTATCCCGGCGGCGTGGGCATGCTCCACCGGGCCATGATCAGGTCGCGACCATCCGGCGTATTCCGCGCGATGGGCACCATGATGTTGGGCGTTACAACAGACTATTCAGGCGTCTCCGGGCAGGGGGTATCGCGATGGTGGTGAGACGCTGATGCTGGTATCCTCCTATTCCCTATTTTGGGGATACGTAATTGTATGGCCCCCTTATATGTCGATATGAAAGAACCTGTTATCTCTTGGGGAAGCAGGTTGTGGACTATTTTACTGCGTTGCGCGTTTTCCTTCGTTCTGCCCAGATAGGAAGCTTCTCTGGGGTTGCTGCTGAACAGGGCATGGAGGTATCAACGGTATCACGCCATATCTCCCGGCTGGAGGCAGACCTCGACGTCGCGCTATTCAACCGTACGACACGTGGTCTTCACCTGACCGAGGCCGGCGCCTTGTTGCAGGAACGGGCCAGTCGTATCCTTGGTGACCTAGATATCGCCCGCGAAGAAGTAACCTTACACAATTCTTCGCCGCGAGGCATATTACGCATAAATGTCCCTGCCGCTTTCGGCCGACGGCATGTGATGCCACATATGTCGGCCTTTCTGACATCGTTCCCGGAAATCCGCATTGACGCAACATTAACGGATGCCACGGTTGATCTAATAGAAAGCGGTACCGATGTTGCGATCCGTATTGGTGCGCTCCCTGATTCTACCCTTGTCGCAAAGCGGCTGGCTGGTCAGTCACGAATTCTTGTCGCTGCCCCTGGTTATATAAAACGCGCAGGTCTGCCTGTCTGTCCTGGGGATCTGACAAATCATAGTTGCCTGTTTTTTACCGTCCAGGCAGGAAGTGCATGGTATTTTAGGCCTTGTGGCAAGCCAGAGGCTCAGTTCGAAAAGCTGTCCGTGAGCGGGGCTGTGAAAGCAAATGATTCCGAAGCTCTTCTTGAAGCGACTTTGAGCGAGATTGGTCTGGCACTTTTGCCAAGTTGGTTGATTGGGGAAGACATAAAAGCAGGAAAACTCGTACGGGTTCTCGAGCAATTCGAGTGGGTTCTAGCCCCGGGAGCGGAACGGGCCATCTGGGCAGTTTATCCCCCAAGAAAGTTGTTGCGCCAAAAGTAAAAAGTTTCATTAATTTCATGGCGCGCCAACTTAAAGACTCTCTCGGGTGATATGGGTATTACTGGGCGGCACCCAATACTCGGAACCGCCCAGTCGGTCAGCACTAGCTTACTTTTGCAGCATCTCCCCCGGTAACTGCCATTTCTGCGCCGGTCACAAGTGCGGCTGCGTCCGATGCCAAAAATACGGCCATAGGCGAGATATCTTCAGGCTGGAGCCAGCCTACGCCAAGGGGAACGGTCGGCGCACGGGCGTCCCATGTTTCCTGAGCGGTAGGATACGCCGAAACTGCCTTATTTGACTGCGCTATCGCGGCCCGGAATCTTTGTTCGTTATAAGTGAGCGCAGTTCCAACCAGGCCCGGAAGAATAGCATTGCATGTTATATTGTAACGCCCAAGCTCCAGTGCCGCCGACTTCATCAGGCCAAGGATACCCCACTTATACTACGGGCTATCACCTTTGACCTATATGAGCCCATTTTCTGAGGCCGATGGATCGGATGGTCTGTGGCAGGGCGGTGAGGTTGTTCCATGCGGTGCATGCGGCTTCGATGATGTGTTCGATGCCGCTGAACACGGTGTTGGACAGCCAGTTGGCGCGTAGGAACTGCCAGATATTCTCGACCGGGTTCAGTTCGGGCGCGCGGGACGGCAGGAAGATCAGGCTGACGTTGCGCGGCAGTCTGAGTTTGGGTGTCGTATGCCAGCCGGCACGATCGAGCAGGACGACGGCATGCGCTCCGCGTGCGACGCAGCGTGAGATTTCCTCGATATGCAGTTGCATGCTGGCCGTGCCGGTAAACGGCAACACCAGGCCTGCCGCCTTGCCGAGTGCGGGGCAGATGGCGCCGAACAGCCAGGCATTCTCATAGCGTTGATCGGCAGGCTGGCGTGGTCGGGTGCCACGCCGCGCCCATTGCCGGACAAGACCGTTTTTCTGCCCGATGCGGGCCTCGTCCTGCCACCAGAGTTCAATCCGCCTGCCTCTGGGCAGATGCCCGGTGTGGGCGCTCAGGATCGTGGGGAAGTTTTTTTAAACGCGTCCATGACGGACGGATCCTGTCCGGGGTGACGCGGACGCGCGCTGACGTGGCTGAACCCAAGCCGCTTCAACAGGGCGGAGACATGGCGTTCGTGATAGGAGACGCCAAAACGCTCTTCGATGACCCGCTGAAGATCGACCCGACGCCAGCGCACCACGCCGTCCCGGGCACGGTCAGGCCCTGTCGTGACCAGCGCCGATAATTCTGCCAGTTGGTCCGCTGTCAGGCGGCAGACCGACCCGTTGCGCCACTGATCGTGCAAGCCATCCGGCCCCGCAGCATTGAACCGGTGCACCCAGTCCCGCAGGGTTTGCCGGTCCATCCCGCCGATCCGCGCCGCTTCGCCCCGGCTGGCACCGTCGCGCACCGCAGCCAGAGACAAAAGGCGCCGTGCAACATTCGCATCCCGCGTACGAGAGGCCAGACGCCGTAACGCAGAAGCCGTATAATCCGTCCGTAAGGCAATCGCACCAGCCATTCCCGATCCTCCCTCTCACGACAGAATCAGAACAGGCCCTTCGCGTCACTTCACAGATGAGTCAGAGACAGTAGCCCTTGGTATTAGACGCCGAGTAGGATGCACCGCTCATCGTGCCCATCCGGCCTTGCATGGAAGAAAGAAGAATCAGTCGTCCATATTTCCGTGCCACCATTTTTGGTGCGAACGCACGCACGGTATTGGCCGTACCGGTAAGGTTGTTCTGGATTTGATCCTCCCAGTCGTTGTCATCCATTTCAAGCAGGGGTTTCCACCCCTGGATAGCCGCATTCGCGACGACGCAGTCGATTTTTCCGTAGGTCCGTTCAATATGGTCGGCCGCCGAGCGGAGTTGCTTGATCTTACGAATGTCGGCAACGATCGCCTCGCCCCGGCGCCCATAAGCGCGAATCTGCGCTACCGTTTCCTCCAGTTCGGTTTTTGTTGCGGGGGCAGCATCGGCTGTCGGGCTCACTGGCCCCGCGATATCCAGTGCGATGACGTCTGCGCCATTGGCTGCGAACTCAACTGCGATGGCGCGACCTATACCGCGAGCTGCGCCTGTAACGACGGCAACTTTGCCGGTCAGGTTTGTGCCGCGAGCCGGTTTTATCGGCCCTGCCGTTTTTTCAGGCGGCGGGACAGGGTAGGGCCCGCTGACCGGTTCCGCGACCGGGCGTTCGGATGCTGAAGCTGTATTGAGTGTAGATGCTGCCAGTCCGACTGCCGCGACGCCGCCGCCAAGCGCGAGGATGGAGCGACGGGCCGGGCTGCTCAGCGGATCATTCTGGTTTTGAATAGGCATCAAATTATTTCCTTTCGGGCAAGTTACGGCTGGAAGTTGGCCGTCTGTAACTAGAAGAGGTCAGAAAGTCCGGGATCTGAAGGCAGCCCGGCGTCCCGGGACGCAAGGAGCCCCAGGGCTGACCAATCGAGCGTTTCCCAACCTCGTGCCATCATTGCGACCATGCGGTCTCGCACGAGGCTTGCAAAAGGCATGGGGGTTGTGGCGTGTTCGGCCTCGGTTAAGGCGAGGCGCATATCCTTGAGCGCCAGCGGTACGACCATTCCGGCGGGACGGTAGCGTTCGTGCAGGATTTTTCCGCCGTAGGCCTTATGGACTTTCGAATCAAAAAGTGAGTTCGTCAGAACGTCGAAACCGAGTTCAGCGGAAATGCCGCCCTTGCGGAGAAGTGCCAGGGTTTCTCCCATGCTTTCCAAAGTAGTTGCAATCATCACGTTTGCAGCCAATTTCATCAGGTTGGCATGACCAGGGTCATCCCCCATCAGGAAGATATGCTGACCCAGGTTTTGTATGACAGGAACTGCCGAGGCGACGTGATCGGCAGGGCCTGCGACCATGAAGAACACTTTCCGCGCCTTCGCGAGGTCAGGATTGCCAAGCACGGGAGAGGCAACGTAACCCTGACCACTACTTTGATGCAGGCCCGCCAGATGCCTTGCGATCGTGGGACTGACCGTGCTCGTCGAGACGTGAACAGCCCCTTTCTTCATGACGGTGATCAGGCCGGAATGGCCTTCGGTCACAGAAGAGAGAGCAGCGTCGTTAGGCAACGAAGAGAAGATAATGTCGCACTGAGACAGTCCGGCAAGGGAGTCAACCGGTTGTGCACCTGCGCATGCGTCCCGTTTGGTTGCATTGCGATCGAAAACAACCGTCTGGTAGCCGCAACTCACCAGATTCTGGGCAAACGCGGAACCCATATGGCCTAATCCCACAAGGCCGACGCGCGGGCGTGGAGAGCCGGTCCGGGGCACGTCCGTCTGGCTCGGCGAAACAGTTGACTGCGCAGACTGATTCACTTGATTCTCCTGTCGTTCATAGACGAACCTCACTGACATGTAGGCTCGCATCGACCTCTGGATTCCGGATTGGAGGGGTCGGTAGGCGAGATCGCATAGCGTGGAAGTTCACTGACTCTCCGGTAGGACGGATGGCGCGTCGCCACCATGTCAATTTTGGCAAAAGTCATTTGCCGCGCCTTAGGTAGCGGGAGCAATGCCAGGCCGGTTATCCAGAGCATCGCGTGCCCTTATCTGGCTCCGCGACAGAATGGAGAGCAAAAATGGATAGTCTGGTGATTGATCCCGGGACCGACGCGCGTGATACCGTCGCCCAGGGACAGTTCTATGAATATAGCAAGGCCGCCAATCCGATCCGGCCGACCTTGACGCCGCGTGTTCCCTACCACTTCTTTTCTCCATCGCTGTATGCGGGCGGAGAAAGTCGGATCGTTCCCCTTGATCTGAGCACAGCTTTGAAGTGTCCGGGCCCGGCAACAGGCCCCGGCCTGCTGGCAAGTTTTGTCCGCATCAACGCAGGCGATACGATCGAAATGGAGCCGAATGCGACATCGATCGTGTTCTATGTCATCCGTGGCCAGGGACGCGCCGTCAACGGCGATGTTGCGTTCGAGTGGAGCCATGGCGACTTCTTCGCTGTTCCCGCCATTGACGGCGCCACGCTTACGGCCTCGTCTGACGCTGCGCTTTATGCAGTACACGATGCGCCGCTGCTGACCTATCTTGGTGCGCGCGTTGAGACGGCCCGGTTCCGCCCTGTTCTATTTCGATCCGCGGATGCGAACCGAGAACTTGACCGGGTGAGGCGCTCACCAGCGGCTGCGGAGCGGAGCCGTATCAGTGTGCTGCTGGCTGCTGAAGAGTTTCCATTGACGCGGACTGTTACGCATACCCTTTGGGCTATGTATGGGACGATTGGTGCGGGTACCGAACAGAAGCCGCACCGCCATCAGTCGATTGCTTTGGATTATATCGTCGAGTGTGAGCCGGGCTGCTATTCCCTGGTTGGCACCGAGCTCGACGAAAACGGCCAGATCAAGGACCCCACGCGGGTAGACTGGGAATCAGGATGCGTTTTTGTGACCCCGCCGGGCTACTGGCACGCGCACTTCAATGAATCCGGTGCTGAGGCCCGATTGATTCCAATACAGGACGCCGGCCTGCAGACGTATCTCCGCACGCTGGATATCCGGTTCGCCTGAGGCCTGGAATGCGCAAGGAAGTCACACATTTTATTGCGCATCTTTCTGACTTCTTCAGCGGGAGGGTCTCAGGTCAACGCTGTTGCGCTCTCCCGTCCGTCATCTCCGCTGCAGTGTCCTCTCTATGAGCACCTGGTGTAATCGGAGTTGGCAACACGATTGGCATCGCTGAGACAGGGAGAATATTGAGATTGCGGCGCCAGATCTTAAGACATCTGCTTGACTGGTCGGGTCGTATGAAAATGAAAACGGATATGAAAGCCTTCGGGATATTGAGTCTGGTTGTGTTGCTGGCCGGCTGCACATGGCCTGCGGATGTCGATCAGGCCTATGATCGATGCTTGGTACAAAATCATTTCAAGCGTCTTTCATCCGACGAATTTCATGCGCAGTCGTGGTCCAAGTCTATCGAACCCAATACATTGCAGATGATGATGCTGAACGGGACTCCGGCTTACGTGTTTTATGATACTCACGTCTATCACTGTGCTTTTGTTGGTGACAATTCGAGCTATCTTCAGGTGCAGGATTTTGCCCGTGCAGAAATGGCAAATATCCAGCCAGATTCCACGTATGTTCAGTAGTGATATTACTATCCGGGAAATGTCCTGCCACGCTCTGCCCGGTTCGCGTTAATCCAATATGATACCGTCTCGCATGGCGATATCGCTATGCTCGGGCATACTCGAGGTAATAATAGAGATACTGACACGAACGTATTGCTGGCGTTGGTTCATTTCCAAATAAAGAATCCTAGTCGTTTGTTGCGTCGTGCACGGAGCCTACGCTGTGCGGTTGACTGGCAGGTTCCAGGCGGGATCATGCAGATGACTGATATTTGTCTTCCGACGTGCCCTGAGAGTTTAAAGCACACAAAACCAGCCACCATCTCTTAAGGGAACTCCAGGATTAGTCTCACATCGCAATACGTTACGGCCATCACGCCAGCATTTTTTCCGGCCATGCGTCTCGCATTTCCATTCAATTCCGTATGATCAGGAATGCAGACATAACAGGTCCACAGGAAAACTCTGCTTCATTTGCATCATATTAAGAATGGATAACCGGAGCAACCGATGACGCCATTATGTGCCTAAAACCGGGAGATCCGCGCCAATATCTTATGATCGGTTATTCATATTTTCGATTGTCTATATTTCGCCATAACTACACATATCCTATAAATGATACGCTTATAAAAGCTGTTTATGATCTTATGTATAATCCCTCTTGGACGCCATGCGTCTGATTGATCTACTATGTTTTCTGGGACACCGGGGCATGCAGCGGTCTTTCAGGCCAGTTCATTGCACCGAACCGATATGCCGAGAACTTATTTGTATTTCTTTCTCTCGTCATAAGTTTTGGAAAGTATCGATGCAGTACGCACATGATCCAGCACTCCTTCTGGCGCGCTTTCAGTTCGCCTTTACCGTAGGCGTCCATATCATTTTTCCGGCCTTTTCGATCGGGCTGGCGGCTTATCTGGCAGTTCTGGAGGGGCTCTGGCTCAGGACCGGACGATCCGTATTCCTTGACCTGTACCGGTACTGGATCAAGGTATTCTCCATTGTCTTTGGCATGGGCGTCGTCTCGGGTCTGGTCATGTCGTATGAGTTCGGCACCAACTGGTCGATCTTTTCCAAAAAAGCCGGGCCGATTACCGGCGTCCTGCTGTCCTATGAAGTCATGACCGCCTTTTTCCTCGAGGCAGGCTTCCTGGGCGTCATGCTGTTCGGCATGAACAAGGTGGGGCGCAAACTGCATTTTGCGGCCACGTGCTGCGTATCGGTCGGCACCCTGATTTCCATGACATGGATCCTGTCCTCCAATTCATGGATGCAGACACCACGCGGTTACACCATCGACCCCGCCACCGGGCGCTTCATGCCCGCTGACTGGCTGGCCATTATCTTCAACCCGTCCTTTCCGTTCCGTCTGGTGCATATGGGGCTGGCGGCTTTCCTGTCCGTTGCCTTCATCGTGGGGGCCACGGGGGCGTGGCACATGCTCAGGGCACGCAAGGCCGGAAAGATCTCCAGCGAGCCGGTGCGGGTCATGTTCTCCATGGCCATGTGGATGGCAGCGATCGTGGCCCCCTTGCAGATCCTTGCTGGCGACGCGCATGGCCTGAACACGCTCAAATACCAGCCCGCCAAGATTGCGGCGATGGAAGGGGACTGGGTCTCGGAAGATCATGCGCCCGAACTGCTGTTCGGCATTCCCAATATGAAGACCGAGCATACGGATTATGCCGTCAAACTGCCGCTGGCCGGATCGCTGATCCTGACGCACAGCCTGAACGGCAAGGTGCCGGGCATGAAGGATTTTCCCCGCGACCAGCGACCGCCTTCACCGGTCATCTTCTTCTCCTTCCGCATCATGGTGGCGCTTGGCATGCTGATGATGCTGGTGGGGCTATGGTCGCTCTGGCTGCGGCGGAACAGCACCCTGTTTACCAACCCGCTTTTCCACCGTGTCGCACTCTGCATGGCGCCGACGGGTTTCCTCGCGCTGCTATGCGGCTGGATCACGACGGAAGTCGGCCGCCAGCCATGGACGGTCTATGGCCTGCTGCGCACGTCTGACAGCGTATCGCCCGTCGCCCTGTCCTCCATGGCGTTTTCGATGACGGCGTTCGTGGTGGTTTACGTGCTCGTATTCGGTTCCGGGATGGGCATTCTCGTCCGCATGCTGGGCCGCGCGCCGCAGGAAGGCGAGCATGATGCCAGCCCTGCCCACGCTCCCGAGATTCTGGCAGCCCGCATGCATCCGGGCGTGATTGACCCCTCTACTGGCAAAGGAGCCTGAGGCATGATGGACTTCGCATACTGGCTTCCCATCGTGTGGGCCGTCATACTGGTGGCCGCCATTTCGATCTATGTCGTCCTTGACGGCTTTGACCTCGGCATCGGGATGCTGTTCGCACTTGAACGCCATCCGGGCCGCCGGGATGTGATGGTCAACACCATCGCACCCGTATGGGACGGGAACGAGACATGGATGGTGCTGGGGGCGCCGTGCTTTACGGGGTTTTCCCCGGCGCATACGCCACTTTGCTGCCCGCCTTCTACCTGCCGATCGTGCTGATGCTGCTCGCCCTGATCTTCCGCGGCGTGGCGTTCGAATTCCGTGTCATGACACGCGGGACTGGTCGGGAAGGGATGTGGAATGCCGGCTTCATGGCCGGCTCCGCCATCGCCGCCTTCTGTCAGGGCGCGATCCTGGGTGGTGTGGTGCAGGGGATCGAGGTTGTCGATGGTGCCTTCGCTGGCGGCCCGCTCGACTGGCTCACCCCGTTCAGCGTTCTGTGTGGCCTGTCGGTCATGTGTGGTTATGCCCTACTGGGGGCGACATGGCTGATCTGGCGCACCACCGGCGTGCTGGAGGAATCCTGCCGCCGCTGGGCCGCCCGGCTGGCCGTGGGCCTGTTCATCGGCATTGTGGCGGTCAGCTTCTGGACGCCGCTGCTGCATGCCCCCTATCTGCGCCGCTGGACCGACTGGCCCAACATCGCGTTTGTCGCCCCCGTGCCGCTGCTGGTCGTCGTGCTGGCCGTTCTGTTCGTCATGGGGCTGCGCAGGGGGCACTCGAAGGGGCCGTTCCTGTGCGCGCTGGGCTGGTTCTTCCTGTGCCTGTCCGGCCTGGGCATTACGGTATGGCCCTATGCAGTACCGCCGGGCCTGACGCTGTGGGATGTGTCATCCCCGCCATCGAGCCAGTTCTTCCAGTTGATCGGCACCGCCATCCTGCTGCCGATCATCCTGACCTACACGATCTATTCCTACCACGTCTTTCGCGGAAAGGTGACGGAAACCGATGGCTATCACTGAGATTGTCCGGGGCAACGGAGATGATGCGCCCCCGCGCACCGGTGCACGGATTGCGTGGTTTGTTGCGATCTGGTCGCTGAGCACCACGGTATTTTTCGGGGCGGCGTCGCTGCTGCACCTGATCGTTCCCCGGTAAACCGGGCGGCATGACTGCCCGATATTCCCCTCCCTCCAATAAGGGATATGGTTCAATGCTTTTCGACTTTGAACGTGACTTTGCAGGGTCCCTGCGGTGCATTCCAATGATCGCGCGGCAGAAGCTTGATATCGTCGGCATCAAACTGAGCCTGCGTCAGTGGAGCCGGTTTACGCGCGACGAAAGGGGCCAGCTTGCCGACCTGCCGTGCGAAACCCTGCCCGAACAGGCAACCTACCGCGAACTGGTCGCGCACCTGATCGCAACCCGCAGTGACGAACCGTTGCGCCCGCTTGCCAGCCGTGGGCTGGAAGCCTGGCGTGATGCGGACCGGATGCCCGATACCGTAAAGACCCAGGCACAGGCTGATGGGGTCGCGCCGCCTACGGCTGCGCAATGGGCAACCCTGCAACCACTCCAGCGATTTGCTTTGGTGAAGCTTGCCCGCTCGAAGCATGAAAACGAAAATTTCGTGCCCGCAATGCTGGAGTTCGGCCTGCTGCAACCGCATGCCGGGCTGCTGCATGACGCAGGTGCTTCCCCCAATCCGACAGCCGTATCGCGTGGCCACACACGCATGCCCAACTGAATAATGCCGAGAGGGTCGAGATCATGAGCAACGAAAAAACGCCTGAATACAAACCCTATCATCATCCGGCAGGCGGGTGGGGTGCGGCCGGGGCCACCGCGAAAGTGCTGATGGAACAGAGCGTGCTGGTCAAGGGATCGCGCGGGCTCTTGTCCATGAACCAGCCCGGCGGTTTCAAATGCCCCAGTTGCGCATTTCCCGACCCGGACCATCGCAAGACGTTGGAGTTCTGTGAAAACGGGGCCAAGGCGCTGGCGCATGAAGCCACAAAGGGGCGTGTGACGCGGGAGTTCTTTGAAAAATACACCGTCACCGAACTGATGCAGAAAAGCGATTACTGGCTGGAAATGCAGGGTCGCCTGACCGAGCCGATGCGTTACGACGCGGAAAGCGACCGCTACGTGCCGGTGGCATGGGATGACGCATTCGCCCTGATCGGCCAGCACCTGCGTGCCCTCGACAGCCCGCATCAGGCGGAGTTCTACACATCCGGCCGCACGGCGAACGAGACCGCGTTCCTTTATTCAATCTTCGTGCGTGAATTCGGCACCAACAACTTCCCCGACTGCTCGAACATGTGCCATGAGCCGACCAGCCGTGGCCTGCCGCCCGCCATCGGCATTGGCAAGGGCACGATCGTCATGGGCGATTTCGAGCATGCCGAGGCGATATTCGTAGTGGGGCAGAATACGGGCACCAATTCGCCGCGCATGATGACCAACCTGGTTGAGGCCCGCAAACGCGGCGTGCCGATTGTCCTGATCAACCCGATGCCCGAACGCGCGCTGATCCGCTTTACGGAGCCGCAGGATGTGCTGCAGATGGGCACGTTCGGCTCGACTCCCATTTCCAGCGAATTCGTGCATGTGCGCATCGGTGGCGATCTGGCCATCTTCAAGGGCATGATGAAGGCGCTTTTTGAAGCCGAGGAACGCGGCGAGAAGGTGCTGGACCTCGACTTCATCCATGAACATACCGCAGGCATGGAAGCCCTGCGTGATGATGTCATGGGCTGTAGCTGGGACAAGATTACCCGCATCTCGGGCATAACCGAGGAACAGATCCGCAAGATCGCGGATATCTACATGAAATCCAATGCCACGATCATCTGCTACGGCATGGGTCTGACGCAGCATCAGGAAGGATCGCGCTTGATCCAGCAGGTAGCCAACCTACTGCTGCTGCGCGGCAATTTCGGCAAGCCCGGTGCCGGTATCGCGCCGATCCGTGGCCATTCCAACGTGCAGGGTGACCGCACGGTGGGCATCGATGAAAAACCCACCGACGCCTATCTGGACCGGGTGCGGGATGTATTCGGGTTTGAACCACCGCGCGAACACGGCCACCACGTGCTGGAAGCGGTCGAGGCCATGGAAGCGGGCACCGCCAAGGTGTTCTTCGGCATGGGGGGTAATTTCATCCGCGCCGTGCCGGATACGGACCGTTCCTATGCCGCCATGCGCAACCTCAACCTGACGGTTGGCGTGGCCACAAAACTGAACCGGGGGCATCTGGTGCATGGCAAGGATGCGCTGCTCCTGCCGGTTGTTGCCCGCTCGGAAATCATCCGCACGGAAGCTGGTGAGCAGTTCGTGACCATTGAGGATGCGATGGCGAATGTCACGGCATCGCGCGGAGTGTTCGAACCCGTGACGGAGCAGGTGCTGCCGGAGACGGAGATCGTCTGCCGCATGGCCATGGCAACACTGCCCAACTCCCGCACGCCATGGGCGGATTACATGGTTGACTACTCATTGATCCGGGACAGGATTGCCGACGTCTATCCTGAAATCTATGCGGATTTTTCTGAAAGGATCAGGAACCCGCATGGCTTTCACCTCGACATTCCACCCCGTCGGCGTGTGTGGAAAACGCCCAATGGCAAGGCGAATTTCCTCGTTCTGCCGGGACTGGAAGTCGATGTGCCGGTCAAGGACCCGGCCATGTTGCGTCTGGCCACCATCCGTTCGCATGACCAGTATAATACGACCATCTACAGCAACAGTGACCGTTACCGTGGGGTGTACAACACCCGCCTTGTCGTGTTCATGAACAGGGACGACATGGCCGAACGCGGTCTGGCGAACGGGGATGTAATTGGCCTTGAAACCTACAGCGATGACGGGGTCAGGCGCTATGTCGATGGGCTGAACGTGCTTGACTACCCCATGCCGCGCGGCGCCATTGCCGGATACTACCCGGAACTGAACCCGCTGCTGCCGCTGGACTATTTTGACGAGATCAGTGGAACGCCCGCAGCCAAATCCATCCCGGTCAGGGTGGTGGAAAGTGTTGCATCCGCGCCGCCCATCCGGATCGCAGGCTGACAGGGCAGGCGGCCATGGAGGACGATCATAACAGTCGCGCGGCCCGTGCCGTGCCGCCTGTAGACCAGCTTGGGCGCCCATTACGCGACCTGCGCATTTCGGTCATGGACCGGTGCAACTTCCGGTGTCCCTACTGCATGCCCGAAGCCACCTATCACGAGGGCTTCCGGTTTCTTGGCCTGAAGGAACGGCTGGATTTTGACGAGATTGAACGGGTCGCGCGCATGGCGGCCGAACTGGGGGTGACGAAAATACGGCTGACCGGCGGGGAACCCCTCCTGCGGCCCGGCCTGCCCGATCTGGTCCGCCGCCTGAGCGCTCTGCCAGGCATTGAGGATGTGGCGCTTACAACCAATGGCGTGCTGTTGCCCCGTTTTGCGCCAGCACTCCGTCAGGCAGGACTGCGGCGCGTAACGGTCAGCCTCGACAGTCTTGATCCGGCCGTGTTCGCCCATATGAGCGGGGGCAGGGGGGATCTGCCTGCCGTGCTCAAGGGCATCGATGCCGCATGTGCTACAGGCTTTGCAGGCGGCGTCAAGATCAACACCGTGGTCCAGCGGGGCGTGAATGATGCGGGCGTGCCGGATATTCTGGCACGCTTTCGCAATACGGGTGTAACGGTCCGGCTTATCGAATACATGGACGTGGGCAATCGTAACGGGTGGGAGCGTGCCGATGTCGTGCCCTCAGGCGAACTGCGCGCCCGCATTGCAGCACGCTGGCCCCTTGAAGCGCTGCCACCCAGGTATCGCGGCGAGGTGGCGCGTCGTTATCGCTATGTGGACGGGGCAGGGGAGATCGGGTTTGTCTCGTCCGTCAGTGAACCGTTCTGTGGCATGTGCGCGCGTGCCCGCCTGTCTTCTGATGGAAAGCTCTATACCTGTCTTTTCGCAACGACAGGCATGGATCTGCGCGCACTCCTGCGCGGAAATACCTGTGATGTCGCGGTAGATGAACGGCTGCGTACAATCCTGTCACGGGTCTGGCGCCATCGAACGGATCGTTACAGTGAGCAACGGATGCATTCCCGATCATCACGGCCCGGCACAGGAAAGGCATCTGATCGGGGAAAAATCGAAATGCATTATATCGGTGGATGACGTGGGCTTCATGTGCAAATCCCAATGTTTCCAGGGTCGCAAGCCATGACGGCGGAGCTGTATGGGCTAGTCCTTGCAGGTGGCGAAAGTCGTCGCATGGGGCAGGACAAGGCGGCACAGTCTTATGATGGCCGCCCGCAGCTTGCCCGTGCTTTTGACCAGCTTGAGCGGCACGTAGCGCGCTGTTTTGTCTCGATACGTCCTGATCAGGACCATGATCCTCTTCGGGCGTCCTATCCCTGTATTATGGACAGACAGGAGATCAAGGACATGCTCGGCGGCGGGCCAATGGTCGGCGTGCTGTCGGCTCATATGGCTTATCCGGATGTGGCGTGGCTTGTTGTCGCCTGCGACCTGCCGATGCTGGATGATATGACGCTTGCCGTCCTTGTTAATGAACGCAACGCGGATCTGGCCGCCACGGCCTATCTGAGTGAAAGTGATGGATTGCCTGAGCCGCTCTGTACGATATGGGAGCCCGCTACGCTGGCCGCCCTGGACAAACAGGCGGTGAACCAGAAAATTCGGCCACGCCAGATGCTCACCCATTCAACGGTTCGTCTCCTCGAAGTAAAAAAAACAGGTGCGCTGGAAAACATCAATGCACCTGATGAACGTGACCGGGTGTTGAAACGCCTTGGATGTTCTGATCAGGAAGTAAAATGCCCAACATAGAGTTACAGTATTTCGCCCAGCTTCAGGATGAAGTCGGACGGGCACACGAAAGACGGCACACATCGGCCCCGACGGCCGCCGCACTGTATGATGAACTCCGTGCTGCATACGGCTTTGCGCTGGCGCCCGCCTGCATGCGTGTTGCGATCAACGCTGCCTTCGCCCCGTGGGAGCAGCCTCTGGGCGAAGGTGATCATGTTGTCTTCATACCACCGGTGACAGGCGGATGAGCGACTTCATCATGGCGGATGCGCCGGTTGACATCAGCGCCCTGCGCAGGGCGCTGATGGTTCCTGAAGCAGGCGGATTCTGTTCTTTTGAGGGATGGGTCAGGGAGACAAACGAAGGTCAGACCGTGTCCGGCATCGATTACAATGCGTTCGTTCCACTGGCGCTGACGGAAGGGCAGGCCATCGTGCAGGAGGTGAAACAGCGTTTTGCCATCTGCCGTGCAACCGCCATGCATCGGACTGGGTACCTGCCGGTCGGTGAAACGGCAGTATGGATTGGTGTCTCCGCTGCCCATCGCGATGCGGCTTTTAGTGCCTGCCGTTACATCATTGATGAAATCAAGCAGCGCGTTCCGATCTGGAAAAAGGAGCATTATGCGAGCGGTGAGGTCGGATGGGTGCCGTGCCACACCCTCTGACTACTGAACCGTGCCCACCTGAGTTCGAGGCTGCCATAATGTCCACTCTTTTTTACTCGCTAGATGTCAGTGCCCTGTCCTGTCCGGATGAGAACTTCAGCCTGAACGTGGCAGAAGAAGTACCGGTCAGCCTCCTGTTCAACGGGATCTTTCCGTATGGCACGATGATGATGACGCCTGCAGATCTGGAGGACTTCGCCCATGGATACTGTATAACCGAACAGATCGTCGGTTCAGTCGCAGATATTCGTTCGGTGAACATTGTAGCAGCGGAAGACGGTCTGACCCTTGATATTTTTATAAGGGGCAGGGCGCTGACGCGGCTCATGCGCCGTAATGTCCGCATGCAGACAGGGCATTCGAGTTGTGGCATATGCGGCAGTGAGACTGTACCGGAATATGACGCTGTAGCAGCAGCCCCGTTGGGGGAGGGGCCATCCCTATCGGTAACAGCAATACGCAATGCATTGCATGAACTGCGGAAGTGGCAGACGCTGAACGCGGCGACACGGATGGTCCACGCCGCTGCATGGGCGAATAATAACGGCAATATTCACATGATCCGGGAGGACGTGGGCCGACATAATGCGCTTGATAAACTGATTGGTGTGCGTGCGAGCCACCCCGACGTTTTCCACGAGGGTTTCTGTCTGCTGACAAGCCGGTATTCGTTTGAGATGGCGCTCAAGACAGTGCGGGCCGGTATTGCCGTCGTGGTCGCGATTTCCGCCCCGACGTATCGCGCCTTCCGTACCGCTGAAAAGATGAACCAGACCCTAATTGCCATTGCGCGACAGGACGAGCAGACGCTGTTCTGCGGCGGCAGGCGTCTTACGGGATTGTATCCCACATCCTGAACAAATAAAAAGCTTCCATTATCCTGTTCGTTCCGGAACATGAAGAAAATTATCACATCCATAGGGAAATGATCGCGCGCGCCGGTCGCCAGCGAGTATGTATTCGCGGGGTATGACATGTTTCTCAAGCAGCTGTACTATCTTCGGGAGATAGAAAAATTCAAGAGCTTCTCGCAGGCGGCGGCTGCATGCAACGTATCGCAGCCATCCCTTTCACGTGCCATACGTGTCATGAAGGAAGAGCTTGGCGTTGTTATTGTCGACCGGAAGAGGAAAGTGTTTGGCCTGACGCCGAAAGGTGTCCAGATCCTCAGATGGGGACATGAAATTCTGCGAGGAGTTTTAGAAATCCAGAATGTCGTCTCCCTATCTCATCAGAAGCTGGCTGGTACAATTAAAATCGGCGTAGTTCCAATTGCAGTTCATGTCATTCCTCTTCTGATGGATCTTGTGAAGGATCATATCGGGGATTTCATCTGTGATGTTCTGATTCTGTCTAAGAGCCTGAATCAGAAAGCGGTTTGATTGATTTTTCGCAGAACTCTGCGGATATGGGCAATCATCAACCACGCGTGGGATGACGAGATTGTTGCCTCGACATCCTTCGTGAGGCGACGGCAACGTCCGAGCCATGCAAAGCTACGCTCCACGATCCAGCGTTTGGGCAAGACGACGAAGCCTTCGGCCCGATCGCTACGTTTGACGATCTCGATCGTCCATCGGCCGAGTTCAGCCAGCGCACCACGCAACTTCTCGCCAGCATATCCCCCGTCACCGATCAGATGGCGAAGCCAAGGGAATAATGAGCGTATTCTGGTCGCTACCAGCGGCGCACCGTCACGATCCTGAATGTCGGCGGGATGCACGACAGCCGCCACGACATGACCCAGCGTGTCGGTCGTGATATGCCGCTTGCGTCCCCTGATCTTCTTGCCCGCGTCATAACCGCGTGGACCGCCGTTTTCAGCAGTTTTAACCGACTGGCTGTCAATAATGCCTACCGAAGGCGTGGCGTCTCGCCCGTCCTGCTCACGCGACAGGATCACGAGAATATGGTTAATGGCTTCCCATCTTCCCTCGCGGATCCAACGGTAGAAATAGCCCTGTACGGTCGTGAAGGCCGGAAAGTGCCGGGGCAACTGCCGCCATTGGCAGCCGGTCGTGACGATATAGAGGATCGCCTCCATGACCCGGCGCAAATCCGTACGTCGTGGTCTGCCCAGCCGTTTCTTCTCGGGCATCAGCGGCGCAATCAGCGCCCACTCCGCATCGCGCAGGTCGCTTGCATATTCCAGGTCGTCCCGGCGATACTGCGCTCGGGTGATTTCAGTCCAGGCCATCTTGATCTCATCAGGTTCTCGCAAACCCATGAATCATAACCTGCTGAAATCACTCAACTCATTTTCGGTCAGACACTAAGAGTATCCGTTGTGGTCAAGCGGCTTTTGGCGTCCAAAGCCGATCTTTGTGAAGCAGGGCGTTTGCGAGGACAACGAGCTTTCGCATGATTGCGGTAATGGCGATCTTGGCGTGTTTTCCCTTTGCGATAAGGCGATCGTAAACACGCTTGAGGTCTGGGTTGAACCGCATGGCGACGATGGCCGGCATGTAGAGAGCTTGCCTTACGGTGGCACGACCACCCTGGATGAAGCTGCGGCCTCGCCATGTGCCGGACTGGCGCGTGATGGGTGCCAGCCCGGCCAGTGCAGCTGCCTGACCTTCTTCTATCATGCCGAGTTCGGGCATGTCGGCCAGAAGCGCATGAGCCGTGACCGTTCCCAGTCCCGGAATACTGGCCAGCACGTCCCGGCGCCGAGACAGATGCGCATCTTCCGCCACGAGCGCGTCAGTTGCCGCATCGAGGGATGTGACCTGCGCCTCGATCTGCCGCAGGCGATGACGCGCGTGGCGCTGCAGCAAGCTGATCGTGAGGGTCTTGAGACGATTGAGCGTTGCCGTGCGGTCTCGCATCAGACTGCGGCGCGCAGCCACCAGTTCGGCCAGACGGTTCTGTAGATCCGTGCGGACTGGACGCGCCACGGGATCCAGCAGGGCACCATAGCGTGCCAGCATCAACGCATCGACGCGATCTGTCTTCGCGAGTTTGCCGGTGGCTTCGGCGAAACGCCGCGCCTGTCGTGGATTAACCTTGACCTGCGGGATACCAACGGCCGCCAGGCGTTCCTCCAGTGTGCGGTGATAGGGGCCGGTTGGCTCGAACACCACCTGGGCAACGGCTTTGATGTCGCCGATCCAGCGCAGAAGTGCGGTCTGGCCCTTGCGGGTGTTGGCGACACGGACGGTATCACCGCCGGGGTGACGGGCGGCGTCGAGATGATCCTTGGATACATCGATCCCAATTGTGATCGATGCGGGTGGCAACTCGGCCTTGGAAGCCGCAACTGGATGCGTCATCTTTTCCATGTCCTATGCTTGTCATCCGAGGCCGAACCTCGGGTATCCGTTCAGGGCACAAGGAAAAGAAGGGGTGGTCATACTCTCAAGACGACCCATTACGGTCTGCCTGTTGCCGACCCGTCCCCTTCCTGATTTTTCCGGGGTGGCCACCCCGGAAAAATCAGTCCTTTGTCGCACGCAGCGACACGGAATGCATAAGACAAGCCTGATCCGAAAGTTTTTGAACAATACCAGCATGTTGTGATTCATCCGTCTTTGCGAAGAGATGGAGTGAATGGTGGCATGGACTGGTATTGCCCGACACGAACATAGCCGGGAGGGATTGCGATATCCATCGGATATGACGGATGCCGAGTGGGCTTTGATTATGCCGTTCGTGTCTCCGGCGAAACGGGGCGGACGGCCTCGCACGGCGGATATGCGCGAGGTTGTAAACGCGATACTTTATATCGCCTTGGGTAGGTGTGCGTGGCGTCTGCTGCCGAAATGCTTTCCACCGGTCTCGACGGTCAGGCGCTACTTTTACGCATGGCGTGATGCCGGACTGTTCGAAGCGATGAACACGGTACTGGTCATGAACCTGCGGGAGATTGAAGGGCGTGAGGCCTCCCCGAGCGCGGGCGTGATTGATAGCCAGTCGGTGAAAACCACGGAAAGTGGTAGAATTTCCGGTTATGACGCTGGAAAGGAGAGTGTCCGATCTTCTGTGTATAATTGATCTGGTCCATACTTCACCGAAAGGAAGTATGAATGACCATCTCGAAGGAACTCCTGGACGAATTGCTGACGGGCGTGAAGCGTCCTGAAGACCTGCTCGGAGACAGCGGGTTGCTGAAGGAGCTGAAAATTCGGCTCATGGAGCGTATGCTGGGTGCGGAGTTGACCGCGCATCTGGGCTATGAGGAAGGCAAGGCTGCCCCGCCGGGCCAGTCGAACCGGCGGAATGGCTCCACGACCAAGGTGCTGAAAGGCCAGGAGGGCACCTTTCCAGTGACGGTGCCGCGCGACCGCGACAGCAGTTTCGAGCCGGAGCTTGTAAAGAAGGGCCAGACCCGGATTGACGGGATCGACGACAGGATCATCGGTCTCTATGCCGCCGGCCTGACTGTCCGGGACATCCAGACCCATCTGCTTGATCTTTATGGCCTGAAGGTCTCTCCCGACCTGATCAGCCGCGTCACCGATGCCGTGCTGGACGAGGTCCGGGAGTGGCAGGGCCGGGCGCTGGATCGGATGTATCCCATCGTGATCTTCGATGCTCTTCGGGTAAAGATCCGCGATGCTGACAGCCGGACCGTTAAAAACAAGGCGGTTTACGTTGCTCTCGGTGTCACCCGCGAGGGAGTGCGCGAGGTTCTGGGGCTCTGGATCGCCGAGAATGAAGGCGCCAAATTCTGGCTTTCGGTCATGAACGAGTTGAAGAACCGGGGCATCCAGGACATCCTGATCGCGGTCGTGGACGGGCTGAAAGGCTTTCCCGAGGCCATCACCGCCGCCTTTCCCGAGGCGATGGTTCAGACCTGTATTGTTCACCTGGTGCGCCACAGCCTGAACTTCTGCTCATGGAAGGACCGTAAGGCCGTGGCTGCCGACCTGCGCCGGATCTACGGGGCCGCCACCGCTGACATGGCGGCCGCCGAACTTGATGCGTTCGAGGGGAAATGGGCCGGGAAATACGCGTCAATCGCCCCGGCATGGCGCCGGGCATGGCCAGAAGTGATCCCGTTTTTTGCCTTCGATCCGGCAATCCGAAAGATCATATACACCACGAACGCCATTGAGAGCCTGAACAGGGTTATCCGCAAATCGATCAAGACGCGCGGTTCGTTCCCGACTGACGATGCCGCAACAAAGCTGATCTACCTGGCAATCCGCGGCTTTGAGAAAGACGGGCGGAATGTTCGGGAATGGTTTGCAGCCCGCAACCAGTTCGCCATAATGTTCGGCGAGCGCTTCGCCGCTTGAGTAGCTGAACAACCGTGGGCCAGGTCAGATACACAGACTTCAGGACACTCCCCTGGAAAGAAGGTCAAAGGTCGCAAGCGCCATATTTTGACGGATACCTGCGGCTTCCTGATCTTCCTCCTTGTTCATGCCGCTGACATTCAGGATCGTGACGGGGCTGTCGATGTCCTGGCGGCAATACGCAAACACTTTCCATGGCTTCGCCACATCTTCGCCGATGGCGGCTATGCCGGTAATAAACTGCGATCCGCGCTCGCCAGCATGGGAAAATGGACGGTCGAAATCATCAGGCGATCAGACACAGCCAAGGGCTTTGAAATTCTGCCTCGCCGCTGGGTGGTCGAACGAACATTCGCCTGGCTCGGTCGCTGCAGGCGGCTCGCCAAAGACTGGGAAAAGTCCATAGCCTCGTCAACAGCGTGGACTTTGATCGCCTCAATCCGCATGCTGACCCGCAGAACCGCAAGGCATTGTCAGTGCTGAAAAACTTTCGGATCAGGCTCTAATGCCGAGATCATTGAAAAGCTGAATATAAAGCAGATAGATATCGGGATCATGTATTGTGAGGAGTGTCCCAAAGCCCCGGCCTTTGTCATGCATTAACTTTATAAGGAAAAACAGGTTCTAGCTGGCGCTAAATCTTACGATTTCCCGCCTGGCGATGAGATTAGCTGGGAAGCCGCAGCACAGTTCCCTCTTATCTTGCTCAGCCGGAGCATGCGTTGCCGGAAATTTGTCGATGTGGGGTTCCGAACTGTAGGCGTAAAATCGATAGTCTGGCCTGAGATTACTTTCCTGGAACTGATTCATGCTTCAATCATGATCTGCCACACCCGCCGACTTCATATTTTACATTTGGGATACGCGCATAAATCTGTGCCTCGAGTTTGCCGCGTGAGTCATTTCATATTTCGAGGATTTGGCAACGTCTGTCGAGAGCGCAGAGATTCAGATATTTTGACGGGCGGGAACAGCTCGGCTTTGTGAATAGACCACTATTTCCCATCTGGCGGACGCTCAGGTTCGGAAAAGGCTATGAGCGACATCACACAGCAATGCTTCGCCCTTTTCCAGCGTCGCTACCACGGCGAGGCGGGAGTGCGGATATTGGTATTGGCCCGATCACCGGTGTTGGAGAAAATGTCCGATAAAGGCGGAAGATTGGATTGGCGGTACGTTCAGGCGTGATTCTGTCCGCCTTCCGGATCCCCTGCTGGCTACTGGTTATCGCATAGAGGTTGCCCCTCACGCTTTTCTTTCGCGAGTCCGCGTAAGGGTGCCCTATCGGGTAGTTTCCACTCCTGTAGGCAAGACACTGCAGAACCGCCCCAGATAAATCCCTGTACTTCAGACACTTTTCATCAAGCCACGATCGGACGGCAGGCCTGTACCCGCGTCCGGATCACAGACTCTTCTCGAGAATAGGTTGACATTCGTCACCGTACCAGAACAAATAACGAACACAATCGCTAATTCCATACCAGAAACACCCGAATGGACTGTCCGACCCCATGCCCGCATCTCAACCACGTCCCGCGCTGGAGGCGCTGAGAGCACAGGTCAGCCGCCTCGAAGGCCAGGGCCGGCGCAGGCGGGGCGTGCTGCCCTTCGGGGTGCCCGAGATTGACGGTCGCCTGCCAGACGGCGGACTGGCGCTGGGCGCGCTGCATGAAGTGGCCGGCGGCGGCCATGACGCCCTGAATGCAGCAGCGTCCGGCCTGTTTTCCGCCGGGATCGCAGCCCGGACACGGGGCAAGGTACTGTGGATCGCCACCCGTCAGGACCTGTACGCCCCGGCACTGCAGCAGGTCGGGCTGTCGGCGCGACGGACCATTTATGTCGCAGCCAGTTCGGACGTCGATGTGCTGGCCTGTTTCGAGGAGGCATTGCGCCATCAGGGGCTGGGCGCAGTCGTCGCCGAGGTGGCCCGCCTGTCCATGACCGCGTCACGTCGCCTGCAGCTGGCGGCCGAGACATCCGGCGCACTGGGCATCGCCATACGGCGCTGGCGGCGGCAGACGGATGCGGCGGATTTCGGCCAGCCCACCGCTTCGGTCACCCGGTGGCGGGTATCCGTCCTCCCATCCGTGCCGCTGCCAGTGCCCGGCGTCGGCCGGTCCCGCTGGCTGCTGGAACTGATCCGTGCCCGCGCGGGCGAATGCGCCGATTTTGAAGTGGAGGCCTGTGATGCCAAAGGGAGACTGGCACCGTGTCGTCTCGCTCTACCTGCCGCTCTGGCCGACAGACCGGCTCAGGAAGCGGCTGGGAACCGACGCGCCCGCGCCTGACCGCCCGCTGGCGCTCGTCGGACGGGAAGGGCGGCGACGGGTCGTGCTATCGGTCGATCTCGCCGCCCGCAGGCTGGGCCTGCGTCCCGGCATGCCTGTCGCGAAAGCGCAGGCGCTCCATCCCGATCTGCTCATCATGGATGCCGACCCGGACGGTGACCGGGCAGGGCTGGAGCGGCTAGCGCTGTGGTTCCAGCACCGCATCGCTCCCATCGTGGCCCCCGATCCACCCGACGGCATCGTGCTGGATACGACCGGTGCCGATCACCTGCATGGGGGCGAGGCCGTCATGCTGGAGAACATGGTCACCCGCCTGAAGAAGTCCGGAATGACGGCCCGGGCCGCGATTGCCGATACATGGGGTGCCGCCCATGCGCTGGCGCGCTATGGCCGGGGACGTATCACCCTCGTGCCGCCCGGTGAGACGGCGGCAGCGATTGTCGACCTGCCCATCGAGGCCCTGCGCCTGCCAGAGGATATCATTGATGGCCTCCATGGGCTGGGCGTGTCACGCATCGGCCCGCTGGCCGGTATGCCGCGCGCACCGCTGGCCCTGCGCTTCGGCCTGGATGTCGCCCGCAGGCTGGACCAGGCTTTCGGGCGGCAGGCGGAAGCCATTGTCCCGGTCCGGCTGCAGGCGCCGGTGCAGGTCAGCCGGAACTTTGCCGAACCGATCAGCGCAGCCGAGACCATTGCCCGCTACATCACCAAACTCGTGCCGCCCCTGTGCGCCGGGTTGGAGGAACGCGAGCAGGGCGTGCGCCGCCTCGACCTGCTGCTGCACCGGGTGGACAGCCGAACCGAGGCCGTCCGTGTGGCTACGGCCATGCCGGTGCGGGACGTCAGACGCCTGACCCGTCTGCTCTGTGACAGGATCGAGACCATCGATCCGGGCTTCGGGATCGAGCGCATGGTGCTGACCGCGTCGCTGGCCGAGCCGATCCTGCACCGCCAGGGTGTCTCCGCCCTGATCGAGGAAGAAGAGGCCGACGTCTCCGACCTGATCGACACCCTGGCCAACCGCGTCGGCACACAGGCCCTGTATCGCTTTGCCCCGGTGGAAAGCGACGTGCCGGAACGGGCTGTCTGCCGCGTGCCCGCACTCGCACCCGAGGACGGAAAGGAGTGGCCGGATCACTGGCCACGCCCCACGCGCCTGTTGCCCCGTCCCGAGCCGATCCAGACCATGGCCGTGTTGCCCGACCATCCGCCGATCTTCTTCATCTGGCGTGGCATCCGCCGCCGGATCAGATGCGCTGATGGCCCCGAGCGGGTCTTTGGCGAATGGTGGAAGGGCGATGCCGAACTGACCACCGTGCGGGACTATTTCCGGGTGGAAGATACCAGCGGCGAGACATTCTGGGTTTACCGGACCGGGGATGGCGAACATGGCGAGACCGGTTCGCAGGGCTGGTTCCTGCATGGTCTCTTTGAATGAGCGTGGCATACGCCAAACTGCAGGTGACGACGTATTTCTCGTTCCTGCGCGGCGCATCCTCACCAATTGAACTGTTCGAGCAGGCGAAGGCCCTTGGCATTGAAGCGCTGGGCATCTGCGACCGTAATTCCCTGGCGGGCATGGTGCAGGCCCATGTCGCGGCCAAAGAGACCGGCATCCGCCTGGTCGTGGGCTGCCGTCTCGATCTGGCCGATTTTCTGCCCGTGCTGGTCTATCCGACGGATCGGGCCGCTTATGGCCGGTTGTGTCGGCTGCTGAGCCTTGGCAAGGCCCGGGCCGGAAAGGGGAAATGCCGTCTGCTCTGGGAGGATCTGGTCACATGGGGTGAGGGCCTCCTTGTCATCCTGATCCCGGATACGGCGGATGATGCCTGCGCCCTGCAGCTTCGCAAGCTGCAGGATGCCTTTGGCGACCGGGCCTCCATGGCGCTGACCCTGCGGCGTCGGCCCAATGACCAGATGCGGCTGTATGAACTGGCGCACCTCGCCCATCAGGCGCGGGTGCCAGCGGTCGTGACCAATGACGTGCTGTTCCACACCCACGACCGGCGTATCCTGCACGATGTGGTGACCTGCATCCGCAACCACACCACCATCGACGAGGCCGGGTTTGCCCGTGAGCGCCATGCGGACCGTTACCTCAAGCCGCCTGCAGAAATGGTGCGACTGTTCAGCCGGTATCCCGAGGCGGTGGCCCGGACCACGGATATTGTGGAGCGCTGCCATTTCTCGCTCGATGATCTGGCCTATCAATATCCCGACGAGGTCTCCGTCCCGGGCCAGACGCCGCAGCAGGCGCTCGAAGCCCTGACCTGGGAAGGGGCGGCAGCGGCCTATCCCGAAGGCATTCCGCCCGAGGTCAGGAACATCCTCAACCATGAACTCGCCCTGATCGGGCGCATGGATTATGCACCGTATTTCCTTACCGTCCACAGCATCGTCCGTTACGCCCGCTCGCAGGGCATCCTGTGCCAGGGGCGGGGATCAGCGGCCAATTCCGCTGTCTGCTATGTACTGGGCATTACCGCCATCGATCCGGCACGGACGTCGCTGCTCTTCGAGCGCTTCGTATCCGAAGAGCGCCGCGAGCCGCCCGATATCGACGTGGATTTCGAGCATGCGCGCCGGGAGCAGGTCATCCAGTGGATTTATGGTCATTATGGCCGCAACCACGCAGCCCTTACGGCCGTGGTTACGCGCTATCGTGCGAAGGGCGCGCTGCGCGATGTCGGCAAGGTCATGGGTCTGCCCGAAGACCTGATCCGCACCCTGTCCGGCCAGATCTGGGGTTGGGGGCGCAAGCTGGATGATGACGCGCTGAATGAAACGGGGATCGACCTCTCCGACCGGCGGATCCGGCTGACGCTGGATCTGGCGCGCTGCCTGATCGGCATGCCGCGCCACCTGTCGCAGCATCCCGGCGGGTTTGTCCTGACCCATGACCGGCTGGATGAACTGGTGCCGATCGAACCGGCGGCCATGGACGGTCGCCAGATCATCGAATGGGACAAGGACGATATCGACGTCCTGAAATTCATGAAGGTCGATGTGCTGGCCCTTGGTATGCTGACCTGCATGAAGAAGGGGCTGGACCTTCTGGCCGAACACAAGGGACAGCATTACACGCTGCAGACCATTCCGGCCGAGGATCCGCGGACCTACGCCATGATCCGGAAGGCGGACACGATCGGGGTGTTCCAGATCGAATCCCGCGCCCAGATGTCCATGCTGCCACGTCTCAGGCCCCGGGTGTTCTATGATCTGGTGATCGAGGTGGCCATTGTCCGGCCCGGTCCCATCCAGGGGGACATGGTGCATCCCTATCTGCGCCGGCGGGCCGGGCAGGAAAAGGAGATCTACCCGACGCCGGAACTCGAAAAGGTGCTCAAGAAGACGCTGGGCATTCCGCTGTTCCAGGAACAGGTGATGCAGGTGGCCATGGTGTGTGCCGGGTTTTCGGCGTCCGAGGCCGACCAGTTGCGCCGGGCCATGGCGACGTTCAAGAATACCGGCACGGTCTCGCGTTTCCGCACGCGACTGATCGAAGGCATGACGGCGCGGGGTTATCCCGCGACCTTTGCCGAGCGCATCTTCCAGCAGCTTGAGGGGTTTGGCAGTTACGGCTTTCCCGAAAGCCATGCGGCCTCATTTGCCATCCTTGCCTATTCGTCATCCTGGATGAAATGCGCCCATCCAGATGTGTTTCTGGCCGCCCTCCTGAACAGCCAGCCGATGGGGTTCTACGCCCCGGCCCAGCTTGTGCGCGACGCCCGCGAGCATGGGGTCGAGATCCGGCCGGTCTGCGTCAACGCCTCGCGCTGGGACAGCACGCTCGAAGGCCCGGAGCGGGATGACGGGCTGTTTGCCGTCCGCCTGGGTATGAACCTAGTGAAAGGACTGGCCAACGAGGATGTGGCCCGGATCGTGGCAGCGCGGGGTAACCGGCCCTTTGCCTCGGTCGATGATCTGTGGCGCAGGGCAGGGGTGAAGGGGGCGGCCCTGACCCGTCTGGCCGAGGCGGACGCTTTCCGGCCGGGGCTGGGTCTGGCCCGGCGCGAGGCGCTGTGGGCGATCAAAGCACTACGTGACGAACCCCTGCCGCTGTTTGCCGCAGCCGCCGTCATGCGTGAGGCGGAAGAACCCGACGTGCTGCTCCAGCCCATGCGGGACGGGGCTGAGGTCGCGCGAGATTACAACCGTACCGGCCTAACCCTGCGGGATCATCCCGTGGCGTTCCTGCGCCCAGATCTCGTTGAGCGCGGGATAGTGACGTGTCGGCAGGCCCTGGAGGCCCGGGGCAGAAGCAGCCTGTCGGTGGCCGGACTGGTGCTGGTCCGCCAGCGGCCCGGTTCGGCCGAAGGTGTGGTGTTCATGACGTTGGAAGACGAAACGGCCGCGATCAACGTGATCATCTGGCCTGATATGTTCGAGCGTTTCCGCCGGGTGGTCCTGTCAGGCCAGATGCTGGGGGTTGTCGGGCGGCTGCAGAAGGAAGGGGAGGTGATGCATCTGGTGGCACGCGAGATCGGTGATCTCTCCCACCTGCTGGCCGATGTGGGGAATCGGTCGCTGCAGCCTCTCTCCAACCTTGATCAGGACAGGTCTGTCGAAAATATCTTTGTGAAGGCCCGGAATTTTCATTGAATGTTGTGTCAGAAGGATAATTCATCTTCGCGATGTTCGCTTACGCCTACACATTGGTCATGCGGAGTGCTGGACTGTGTTTCGCAAAGCGGACATCATTGCTTGAAAGTCTTATCTCCGGATCCAGCGGCAATATTCATTCTGCTTCGTTTCTTAGCTGGTCGCCTCGCCTATGATAGGCAGAGTCTTTAGATGGTTGTCGATGACCTTGACTATATGACGGGACATCGGAAGATGCGCCTTCTCGGATGACCATCGATCCATGAAGAGACCGACAGTTTCACGTGCCGTGTCGAGGACCAGCTTTCTCGGCAGCGCGGCCTTGCCGGCGAGGTGAAGAAGTTCCTCTTTCGTGAATTGATCAAACCGTCGCGTACGACTGAAATTCAAGGCCGACTGATCGCCCGGAATGTAGGGAATCGTCGATACGAAGTCATAGGCAGGAGAGAGCTTGGCGGTCCGCTGGTCGGGGTAGATGAGTGACCAATTTTTCAGATGCATATCCCCGTTGCCGATGAGGGTATTGAAAGTCAGGCGACGGATGAACTCGGCAACATCGTTATGATCGGACTCAGCCGCGATCACCGACGCGATGCTGCGGTTGCTTGCTTTTTTGTACTTATCTTCGGAATAGACCCCATAGACCTGAGCAAAGTCCTCGATATGGATGGATGTGCCATCTTCGCGACGATCAAAGCGCTCGATGATAAAAGCCTTGTCTCCAAGCTGGTCGATGCCGTCCGGCAAGTTTTTGATACCGCTAATATCTACCAAGCCGATAGGTGGGACATTGATGCCAACCATGCGAGCAAGCGTCATCATCGAGAATTCGTTTTCAGGGACGCCATGATACTCTCTTGAGGGAAGCTTGACGATCCAACCGCCCCCGATCCCACTTGCTGGAATGGTCAGGCCACCGGCAGCGTCGATGACGGCTGAAAATTTCAACTGAACCCCAGCAAGCGAAAACCGGAGCGCGTTTTCATGGGTGTTTGAGCCCTTAACCTCGACTTGATCATCGAGATCATCAAACAAAGGCCGTGCTTCATCTTCAGCGACCTCGACCGTCACAGCCCCGGGCAGGTCGCGGCCGAGGGCTTGGATCAGGAAGAACTCACGCGTCTCATTGACGCCCGCCTTTTCTGCCAGATAGCTGCGGAGACGACCTTCAGGAAGCAGGTTCGAGAAGAACGGCATGAGCTTCACTTTGATCGGCCTGAAGTCGTTCCGCAACTCTCCATACTGGTCTTTGAAGGACAAACCGAGCGTTTCTCTATCTGCGTTACCAATATAGGCGTCATTGAACGTAAAGATTGATCGTTCATCGCCAAGATGCGTGAGTGTCCCGATCGGTTTGCCATGGAGTTTGACGGTCAGGAAGGAAACATCAGGCATCATCGTCCTCCTCATCAAGAGAGTAGGCCGGACGTGATAGGGTATCTCCGCTATCGGGTAGCGGATCATGTGAAGCCTTGTTGCGGATCGTTCGCATTATTTTGAGGCTTTCATTGAGTGAGACCATCTCTTTTCCTGGACGACCGATCTGCTCAATTATGTGACGCAGTTTTTTCATTTCCTCGAGGTCGAGCATCGATACTCGGAACCGGTGCAAGTCGGAGATAGACTTCTGAAGTCGCTGAAGTCCTTCGAGGTCTGGCATGCTCATTTGGATGCCGCGCATTGTCTCACTGATTCGCTGCATCTCCTTTTGGATTGCAACGACGTCTTTGCGGTTGGAGCTGATCGCATCGCGGCTTAGGGAACGCACGACGGCCACAGCCTTGCGTGGAACAAGAGCAAGCTCCAGATCAAGGGCATGAGCGAGCGCGGCCAAGCTTGAGAGGCGTAGGTCGACAGTTCCTGCTTCGATCCGGGAAATCTGCGCTTGAGGCACCCCAGCCAACTCGCTCAACTCGCGTTGGCTTAACCCCTTGGTTTTGCGCGCCGCTTGCAATCGCTCTGCTATGCCTGTTATGTCGCAGCTCATATCAATGTTCTTTTCTGCATCAATTCACATATATGATGCAGTTTTATATATCAGAATTTTGGGTACCTTTCAAGATTGATATATATATATATATTTCGATATCAAATAATAATTTTATGTATATTTTGAGGTGGCCCCGTCCGTTCGGACAGTTTTGTGGGCTTATAAGCTATACCCGATTGATGTCATGCCGGCATTTGGGGGCGAACTGGAAATCGTCGCTCGATTCCCCGATCGTGCGGTGAAGATCCGCAATTTCTCCGAATTGAACGCGAAGCGGGGGCGTTTGAGACTTACGCCAGTCCCGCCGATTACCGCTATGACATACGTAAACGCCCGAACACGGGATTTGTGATGTTCCGACCGTGAGTGTTTCGATGCCTCATACCCTGTTTTTTTGCGGAAATGGGAAGTGGCGGCATGGTAAAAGATACGAAACGCAAACTCGGCGGTATCGTCCCGGCCAACGATAACGGGCCGGTCGATCCTGCCGCGAAAGCGCGGTGCGATGAACTGATGTTTGCCCTGGCGAGCGCAATGGGCCGCCAGATCGCCCGCGAAGAGTTCGCCCGTCGGAAATTGGGGCGGGCGGCCAACGACAATTGCCCTCTTCCCGGCCATCGCCCGGACGGGAAGGACAGGCCGGAAAGGGGAGAGTGAATGACCCGCGTAGCTCTTTATGCCCACCATTCGTCCGACAACCAGAGTGCGGCCTCCATCGAGGACCAGTTGCGCCTGCGCGATGAAATGGCCGTCCGTGAAGGCTGGCCCGTCGTGCAGACCTATCGGTGTTGATTTTCACTGAGAACTGATGGCGTGGACGGCTCCCTGTGGTCCTGAGAGGATGCTGAGGAGTTGAATGTCAGTGAAGGAAACCATCATGCGTTCCGTAATGCTGATCACATCAAACCGGCTGATCGTGAACATCATGAAGCAGGTCGACGAACTCCTTGATTACGCCAATGACGTTTCACAACCTGACAGACATTCTGCTGCCCCTATCGCTGTCTTTAATTATTCACCGATCAGCGACCAGAAACCCAGCTTGCGCTTATGCTGCGCTTTCAAGCGGGTCATAAAGGCTTCATGGGTTTCCATGCCGTTTGTCGCTGTCAGCATTTGTGCAAGCAGCCGACAGGAGGCGAGATCCTTCGCCGCATAGGAATAATAGCGGGAAAGCGCCTTATTCAGCACGGCCTCGACCAGCAGGCGGTAAAGAAGGGTCGCCTCATTGGGATACGATTCAGACAGACGATCCGCAGCCGGACGTAGTGTTCCGTAATCACGCCCGTCCAGTTCTGCCGTATGCTCCCGCACGAGACGGGCAGCAGCGTCGAGCGCTGGCCATTTAAGAAGAGTGGAAAGGGCTACGCCCCTGACCGGGAAATTACGGATGTGATTGAGTGCCTGTTCTTCAGCATCAATCGCGTCGTAATCGCTGAGATGGCGTTGATATGCTTGCCAGTGCGGCAGGCTAAGGCGTTCCTGAAAGATTTTCCATCGCAGGGACTGGGCTGTGTCGCGATCGCCCACGGTTTCGCACGCTTCGATCCGAAGATCGTCATTTTCCCAGCGGAACCGGGGCGTCTCCTCAGTCTCCCGGTCGAGCCATTCGAGCGCCTCACGGGCACGCTCCTTGTCCAGCAGGCGACGTGCAACATCGCCGATAGAAGAGGACTGACGTTCACTCAGGTTGACTGCTTCGATATAGGCATCGACGTCACCTATTGCATCGGCCAGATCCTTCAGATGACCGAGGGTCTGCATGCGCGCAAAGTCGGTACGATAGTCTCCCTTCGCATTTGAGGCGGGAAGGTCGTGCAGTCGTGCAAGCAGCGTGCTTCTGAGTATGGCCGCGCCCGGCTTCCCCAGTGCTTCACCGCACGAGACAAGCAGGCGGTCACAGGTGCCATACCCGTCGTTATCGAGAAGTGTGAGCATATCCCTGACAGTGACAGCCGGATCCCGACCAGCCTGTCGTCCCCAGAGGGAGCCAAGATCGGAGGCCGCTTCGCGAAACACATCTGACAGGTAACCGGAACTGTCATCAGAGCGCTCATAGACGGAAGGAGCAAGTTCCACGAGAAGACGCATGGCGGAAATGGCCTGCCCGACATCCGTCGTTGCAACATCGTTGAGAATGGATTGCCGTAAGGCATCGAGCTCGGTCGTAAGGGGTTTGATCCGGTCCCAGGGCAGGAATCCACGGGAACGCTGGATCGTTCGCAGCCTCTTTTCGATCTCCTTGCCGAGTTTGTCTTTCGCATGAGTGGCTGTCAGCGCCATGCGCAGCTTCCGGGTGAGCACGGCATCCTGTTCCGACAGTTCGACCAGAAGGTCTGCAAGCCGATCCGCACCAAGGGCTTTCAGATTGTCTTTCGTGACGGTCGTGCCAACTTTCGCGGATGCGGCGGATTTGCGGGTGGCAGGTTTTGTAGAAGGAGTGCGGACCATGAATGCAGATTATGACAGCGACACAGGGGACGCAATCAAAAGCCGTTGTCAGGAAAAAGAGGAAAAAAGCTAGCTGTCAGGTTGTGAAACGTCATTGGGATGATGTAGGGTGGGCAATACCGCGTTACTCTTCATGGTTTTCTTCCGTTTGCAGGGAGACTGAATGATGCTTCAGATCCATCCACAGGCACGCACGACACCGGCCGTCCGGGCTGACATAGCCCGCTCATCGGAATCGACATCCGTGCTCGCCAGACGCTACGGGATCAGCGCGGAAACTGTCCGCAAGTGGCGCAGGCGTGGTTCAGACGCCTGCCAGGACCGCAGCAGCCGTCCCCGGAAACTGGCCTGGAAAGCCTCGGAGGAAGAGCGCGCCATTGTCTGTCACCTTCGGCGTTCTACCGGTTTTGGCCTGGATGACCTGACCTTTGTCGTGCGGCATTTCCTGCCACATCTGAACCGGGACAACATCTGGCGTATTCTGAAAGATGCCGGATTGAACAGGCTGCCTCCTGCTCCAAAGACCAGACCAGTTCGGGGACAGGGAACATTCCGGGATTACGATCCCGGTTATGTCCATATTGATGTGAAACATCTGCCCAAATTGCAGACGGCAGATGGAGAACGGCGGAAACGTTTTCTATATGTCGCCATTGATAGATGCTCCCGTTCGGTACATCTGGCCGTCTATGACGCGGAAAATGCCGATAATTCCGTCGATTTCCTCAAAGCTGTCAAAACCGCCTTTCCTTTCCGGATCACCCATATTCTGACCGATCGTGGTTCCTGTTTTACGGCGGATGCCTTCGAAAAAGCCTGTCATGACATGGGAATCGACCGACGCCGGACCAAAGCTTACTCCCCTCAGACCAATGGAATGGTCGAACGCTTCAATGGCCGTGTCGCCACAGAGGTGTTGCCGGTCTGTGTCTCAAGCCATAAGGATCTGGAAATTCTGCTCAGAGGCTTCTGTTTCGCTTACAATCATCGCCGGCAGCGTGTTCTGGGCGGCATAACTCCCACCCAATGCATCACGTCGTGGCTTGAAAAACATCCCGCGTTCCGTAATCCTGATCACATCAAACCGGCTGATCGTGACATCATGAAACAGGTCGATGAAATCCTTGATTACGCCAATGACGTTTCACAACCTGACAGCTAGCACTACAGTTGTGTTTTGATGTGAGAAGCATAGGCTTTTGCCTGATGTATTCGTCTGAATCGTGACCAGTGCAGGATATGGTTGAGGGAGATCTGGCGCTGGGTCAGCCTGACGATAAGACGCCGGATTTCCTGAATGGACCACCGGATCAGACCTGGTGCGGGTTCGCTGGTTTTTTTTTGGGAGACCTGTCGTTTGCCTGTGCCCTGACCCCGGCCATCAGGGCATAGGCCAACATGACAAGGGATACGTGACGATGCCAGCCGTGCCAGGAGCGGGTTTCATTGTGATCGAGGCCGAATTCGTTTTTGGCCGTTCTGAACCCCTCTTCAATCCGCCATCGCGTGCCTTCGACCTGAACCAGCTTTTCAGGCGTCGTTCCTGAGGGGCACCAGACAGTGAAGTATGCAAGGTCCCCGTCGGCTGGGTTCCGGCGCACAAGGAGACCCCGGATCCAGGTTCTGTTGTCGGCCGGGGTATAGTCTGCCCCCTCGAGTTCGGCGAGCGGACACCACAGCCAGTCATACTGACGATCGCCTTTCGTCCCGTGTCCGGCTGACAGGGAGACCCAGTCTTCTTCTGGAGCGTCCCGGGCGATATCACGGGCTTCTCCCGCAACCGGTCTCTCTCCCAAGCCCCAGGAGTTGAACCAGTGACTGCCTGCCACCCCCAGAACATACCCTTTTGCGGCATGACGCAGGCTCATTTCGATTTCCCCTACGCCATAGACACTGTCAGCAGCGACCCATTCGAAGGGAAGGCCGGCCTGCAGGCCGCGTTCGATCATCTGTCGGGCCAGAGAAGGTTTGGTTGCAAACGTTACGTCCGCAGGAACAGAGGCCGCAGACAGCCGTACCGGATCTGATGTCCAGGCTTTGGGAAGATACAGGGCGCGATCCACGAAAGCATGACCCCGTGAAGAAACATAGGCTGCAAACACACCAACCTGACAGTTCGTGATCTTGCCAGCCGAACCCGTGTACTGGCGCCCTACACCACAGGACGCCTTGCCTTTCTTGAGAAAACCGGTCTCATCGATGGAGGGTTCTAAAAACCCCTATTTTGATTTTTCCTGTAGTAGCGATATCAATGGGTTACGATTTTTATACAGGCGGAGAAGAGGGTTTTTAGAACTCTCCCGATCACAAGAACCGCGTCTTCATCATCCAGGGTACTCTGAACATGATCGCGGACAATGTCGCGCAGACCGTCAGCGTCCCACTGCGTCCGGCCCAGCAAAGCCTGCTGACGCCAGGGGCCTTCGTCGCCTGCGGCTTCCGCACGTTGCCAGCCCGTCTTGCGCGGCAGATTGCCCAGGAGCGTTTCCAGATAATGCTCCGCTGAGACCGCAACCCGATCCTGACCAAACAGGGGCGTATTTTTTCCTTGACCGCCCGTAATCCCTCAACCGTCAGCGACAGCGTCTCCTCAACAGACGCGCCACCTGTCATCCTGTTCCGTTCCATACCAACACACGGAATCATATCTCACATCAAAACACAACTGTAGTGCTAGGTGTCAGGTTGTGAAACGTCATTGGCGTAATCAAGGATTTCATCGACCTGTTTCATGATGTCACGATCAGCCGGTTTGATGTGATCAGGATTACGGAACGCGGGATGTTTTTCAAGCCACGACGTGATGCATTGGGTGGGAGTTATGCCGCCCAGAACACGCTGCCGGCGATGATTGTAAGCGAAACAGAAGCCTCTGAGCAGAATTTCCAGATCCTTATGGCTTGAGACACAGACCGGCAACACCTCTGTGGCGACACGGCCATTGAAGCGTTCGACCATTCCATTGGTCTGAGGGGAGTAAGCTTTGGTCCGGCGTCGGTCGATTCCCATGTCATGACAGGCTTTTTCGAAGGCATCCGCCGTAAAACAGGAACCACGATCGGTCAGAATATGGGTGATCCGGAAAGGAAAGGCGGTTTTGACAGCTTTGAGGAAATCGACGGAATTATCGGCATTTTCCGCGTCATAGACGGCCAGATGTACCGAACGGGAGCATCTATCAATGGCGACATATAGAAAACGTTTCCGCCGTTCTCCATCTGCCGTCTGCAATTTGGGCAGATGTTTCACATCAATATGGACATAACCGGGATCGTAATCCCGGAATGTTCCCTGTCCCCGAACTGGTCTGGTCTTTGGAGCAGGAGGCAGCCTGTTCAATCCGGCATCTTTCAGAATACGCCAGATGTTGTCCCGGTTCAGATGTGGCAGGAAATGCCGCACGACAAAGGTCAGGTCATCCAGGCCAAAACCGGTAGAACGCCGAAGGTGACAGACAATGGCGCGCTCTTCCTCCGAGGCTTTCCAGGCCAGTTTCCGGGGACGGCTGCTGCGGTCCTGGCAGGCGTCTGAACCACGCCTGCGCCACTTGCGGACAGTTTCCGCGCTGATCCCGTAGCGTCTGGCGAGCACGGATGTCGATTCCGATGAGCGGGCTATGTCAGCCCGGACGGCCGGTGTCGTGCGTGCCTGTGGATGGATCTGAAGCATCATTCAGTCTCCCTGCAAACGGAAGAAAACCATGAAGAGTAACGCGGTATTGCCCACCCTACATCATCCCAATGACGTTTCACAACCTGACAGCTAGGGCCTGTTAGGGCTTGATCCAGTCTGCTGCGGCAGCGATGTGGATGACCGCGAGGAACGACGTTGCTGTTTTTTCGTATCTGGTTGCGACAGCACCCCACTCCTTGAGGCGAGCCCAGAGGTTCTCGACAAAATGTCGACACCGATAGGCCCATTCTGGGCAGGCGACCGACCCATCGCGTCGTTTCGCAGGAATGGCGGGCCGGGCTCCCATGTCCCATATCCGTTCACGAAAGGCGTTAGACGCGTAGCCCTTGTCCGCCACTACCCACAGGGGAATGGAGGGGAGGTTGTCGAGCATGGCTGGTGCCTGGGGCAGTTCATGAGCCTGTCCGGGGGCCAGCGCAAAACCGAAGGCTTTTCCATGTCCGTCAGCGATCACGCAGACTTTCGTGCCATAGCCGCCGCGAGAGCGGCCAAGTGCTTCACGATGGTCCCGTTCTTCGAAAGAGGCCCCTTTTTTGGGCTCCCGCCGCCTTGTGGTGAGCCCTGATGTTCGTACCATCCAGAAAAGTCATTCCGAACGCCACTCCCTGTTGTTCCTGAACCAGTTCGAGCAAGCGTTCCCATACGCCGAGTTTCTACCAGCGGATGAAAAGCTGCGCCGCCCGCCACCATGGACCCAGTTCAGCGGGGATGCTCCGCCATTTCGCGCCATTCTCATGGCGCCAGAAAATTGCTGCTATCGTACGCCGCAGATCATGGGGTGGCGTCTTGCCCCTTGGGCGAACCGCCTCAACCAGAGGTTCCCAGATCGCCCATGTGTCGTCCGTAAAGGCGCCTGTTCTGTCTCCTTCTTCCATCCCTACAATATGGGAAGAAATTCAAGATCTAACAGGCCCTAGCAGCCTGTCGGGTTGGGCATTTTGCGGCTGATAACGCCGAGGCTGACCCGGCTTATGCTGCCTGAAGCCGTGCCATTCTTTTGCAGTTGTATGCGAGAGCGACGAGGGTCCATTCAGTCGTGACTTTTGCAAGGCCACGCAGACTGAATCTTCTGAAGCCCATGATGCTTTTGATAATTCCAAAGACCGGTTCAACGGTCTGTTTTCGTAGTCTGTAAATATTTCCGGCTTTTGTGGTTTCCAGTTTTTTCTTCATGGCAAGCCGCCAGGGTTCGGTGATCCGGCGTGGTTCCCTGTTTTCAGGAGGTGGTCGGAAGTCATAAGGCCTGCGGGCACAGGGCCGTCCGATGGCGACCAGCGGATCAATGCCTTTTTTCCGCAGGTCCCGGACCGCCTGCCCGCTGGCGTAACCGGTGTCGGCAAGCACTGTCTTTGGGAGACCGATCGTGTTTTCCATCGACAGCACGGTGCTGGCAAAGGATGGCGCGTCCGCTGACGTGGCGACAACGTCGGTTGTCACGATCAACTGACTGCCTTCGGCGCAGACCACGGCCTGGGCATTGTAAGCCTGCCGGAACTCGTGGGCGTCCGAACGCCGCATGAGGCGGCTGTCGGGATCGGTCAGACTGATCTGCCGGTCGGGTGGTGGTTCATCATCCGGCGGTTTCGGCGCCCGACCGCGACGCCCTGTTTTTGCGTCATACATCGCCTTCTTTTTCTCGTATGCCGGTCGCGCCGCCTCGGCCTGCGCCTTCGCATCTGCTTCCAGCCGGGCGCAGGCTTCGTCCAGCTTCGCTTTCAGTGTTTCCCGTCGGGCAAGCTCTTCTGGCAGGGCCTGCGGATCCGTGTCCGTGGTGTCAGCCTGCTCCGCCTGCTCCATCAATTCCGCGATATCTACTGCCAGCTGTTCGCGCAGCGCCTTGATCCGGTCGTAGCGCACCGAACGGTATTTCGATGCGTCGGCATCGATTTTCGTGCCGTCAATCGATACTACACCCAGACGCAGCAGACCCGTCTCGCGCGCCAGAAGCAGGACCTGCGCAAATGCAGCTTCAATGGCTGTCCGGTTCGTCCGGCGGAAGGTCGCAATCGTATCATGATCCGGATGCAGGTTCGCCGCCACGAAGCGCACCCCGATATCGCGATATGTCGCCCGCTCGATCCGGCGTGAGGAAAACAACCCGTTCGCATAGCTGAAGATCAGAAGGGCCAACATCAGGCGCGGATGGTACTGTGCCTTGCCACCCGTGCGTACTGGCACGCAGAACGCACTCATCGGAACCCGCTCAACGGCTGCGACAACGAAATGCGCCATATCGTCAGCCGGAAGCCACGACTTCAGATCAGGAGGCAGAAGATACGGCTGGGATCGGTCAAACGGGATGAAGCTGCTCATCTCACCACCTTACAACCTTACCCTTCACAGGGTACCCCAACCCGACAGGCTGCTAGAGCGGGCCCTCTATCGGATCGCACGTAAACATGCTGGTCAGCAGAGAGGTGGGTGGATATGCCGTGTCGAGGTGCTGCATGAAAAAACAGGTAGCGATGCGCAGCCTAAAGAATTTAATCGTATGCTGCGGAAGATCATCGAAGCAGACCAACTTCCTGATTACACTATGTCGTTGACTCAGACTGTTGAAGGTACACCGGCAGTGATGTTTCAGTTGCGAGGTATTGAGGCAGCGACTGAGCTGCATAGGAAGCTCGAAAAAGAAAGAGAGCGCGTAGAAGCAGATCGTCGGCGTGCTGAAGAGGTGGATGGGTTGATGGATCGTTTGTCACGAGGGCGGCCTCGTTAAACTATCGTGGTTTCACCCACCCAATGAGTTCTCTCTGTAGTCAAAATGAGAGTTACTACGACTCGAAACCACTCAAGCTATAGGGAATGCTGCGTTTTCCTGTGGATAAGTATGGTCAACTGTCGTGGTTTCACCCACCCAAACACGTGGTTTCACGAGAGTGTCCGATCTTCTGTGTATAATTGATCTGGTCCATACTTCACCGAAAGGAAGTATGAATGACCATCTCGAAGGAACTCCTGGACGAATTGCTGACGGGCGTGAAGCGTCCTGAAGACCTGCTCGGAGACAGCGGGTTGCTGAAGGAGCTGAAAATTCGGCTCATGGAGCGTATGCTGGGTGCAGAGTTGAGCGCGCATCTGGGCTATGAGGAAGGCAAGGCTGCCCCGCCGGGCCAGTCGAACCGGCGGAATGGCTCCACGACCAAGGTGCTGAAAGGCCAGGACGGCGCCTTTCCGGTGACGGTGCCGCGCGACCGCGACAGCAGCTTTGAGCCGGAGCTTATAAAGAAGGGCCAGACCCGGATCGACGGGATCGACGACAGGATCATCGGTCTCTATGCCGCCGGTCTGACGGTCCGGGACATCCAGACCCATCTGCTTGATCTTTATGGCCTGAAGGTCTCTCCCGACCTGATCAGCCGCGTCACCGATGCCGTGCTGGACGAGGTCCGGGAGTGGCAGGGCCGGGCGCTGGATCGGATGTATCCCATCGTGATCTTCGATGCCCTTCGGGTAAAGATCCGCGATGCTGACAGCCGGACCGTTAAAAACAAGGCGGTTTACGTTGCTCTCGGTGTCACCCGCGAGGGAGTGCGCGAGGTTCTGGGGCTCTGGATCGCCGAGAATGAAGGCGCCAAATTCTGGCTTTCGGTCATGAACGAGTTGAAGAACCGGGGCATCCAGGACATCCTGATCGCGGTCGTGGACGGGCTGAAAGGCTTTCCCGAGGCCATCACCGCCGCCTTTCCCGAGGCGATGGTTCAGACCTGTATTGTTCACCTGGTGCGCCACAGCCTGAACTTCTGCTCATGGAAGGACCGCAAGGCCGTGGCTGCCGACCTGCGCCGGATCTACGGGGCGGCGACCGCTGACATGGCGGCCGCAGAGCTCGATGCGTTCGAGGAGAAATGGGCCGGGAAATACGCGTCGATCGCCCCGGCATGGCGCCGGGCATGGCCAGAAGTGATCCCGTTTTTTGCCTTCGATCCGGCGATCCGCAAGATCATATACACTACGAACGCCATCGAGAGCCTGAACCGGGTCATCCGCAAATCGATCAAGACGCGCGGTTCGTTCCCGACCGACGATGCCGCAACGAAGCTGATCTACCTGGCGATCCGCAGCTTCGAGAAAGACGGGCGGAATGTTCGGGAATGGTTTGCAGCCCGCAACCAGTTCGCCATAATGTTCGGCGAGCGCTTCGCCGCTTGAGTATCTGAAAACCCATGGGCCAGGCCAGATACACAGACTTCAGGACACTCCCGGTTTCACCCACCACCCATAACCGTAACAGACTGTTATCAATCGTTTTTTCATAGGTTTTTTAGTGCTTAACTCTCTTACACTATATATTTTAACAAAATTCTTAACAAAAAAGGCACCGCCTCTTGGGGGCTACGCCCCCGCCGGCTCGCGGCCTACGGCCGCCCCGATCGCGCTTCGCGCGATCTCCCACCCGGCATCCCCCTGCTCGCCCTTCCAGGGCTGCGCTAAACGGACATGCCTACGGCGCAAAATCATAATCTGACGATGCATTCCCGCATCGTCTCTCCACCAGCACCCTCCTCTCCCGCGTCGGCGCCTTCGGCGCCCTACGGGGCTCCCGCTCCGCGCTCGCCCAACGCCTGCAACACCAGAAGAACCGGGCAAGACCGTAATCTGCTCAAGACGCACCGGTATTCAGGCGATCATTCAGCAGCTCACGTGTCGCAGCATGCCCACCAGACGCCACAGGATGGCCGTACAGGCGTTATTGTGTGTGGCGGCTAGTTGGGTTGGCAATAACGGGAATTGCGCTTTGTGCGGCCTCCCATGGCGCTCTGCTGGCTTTATCAGGAATTGATGGGCTGTCCATTTCTGTCTGACCGTCCAGATATCCTCCTCCTGACTTTCAGTGGGATAGTTCTGATTGAAAAACCCAAGCGTTAGGGATATGATGCATTATGCCGACGCTTCTACGCATCAATGGATTTCGTGTCGTGATTTACACGGCAGATCATGTGCCAATGCACGTTCACGTCATAAGCGCGGATGGAGAAGCGGTGATTGAAATTGGCAGGAAAGCCCGACTGATACGAGCAGGTGGCATGAAAGATAAGGTCATACAGGAAGCCCTTGTCATCGTGCAGGACCACGCTGAGATGTTGGCTGAAGCATGGGAGAAGATACATGGCGAATGACATGAACTATCAGGCCGCTCGTGAAGCAGACGCGCTTCATAGAGCGACAATTCCTCATGCGGTCTCCGCACGGTTTATCCGTGCTCGCCGCGCTCTTCACGTCACGCTCTCCAACGGTGTTGAGATGAGCGTGCCTGTGAGTCTGATACAAGATTTGCAGGACGCTTCCCTGAATGATCTGGCCGATATCGAGATCACTCCGCTGGGTAATGGCCTTCACTGGCCCCGTCTCGACGCCGATGTTCTGGTCGAAGGTCTGATCCACGGTATCTACGGTTCCCGAAGCTGGATGGCAGCACAGATGGGACGCGTGGGCGGATCGTCCGCCAGCCAGGAAAAGGCAGCGGCAGCACGCCGGAATGGTGCTAAAGGCGGTCGGCCAAGGAACGTCGCGTAAGAAAGACTGCTTACCACTATGAGCAGACAGGCCGGTGAGCATGGTGGTTGCTGAAACCGCAAAAAGTTATTACAATAATAATAACATAAAGGGGGCTGTCATGGTCGAACTGAAAGTGCGAAAATTCGGAAACTCACTCGGGGTAGTACTGCCCAAGGAAGTGATCTCACGGCTGAACACCCAGGACGGCGCGCCCCTGTATCTGACCGAAGCACCAGACGGCGGATATCGGCTCGTGCCCTATGATCCCGACTTCGAAACAAAAATGGCGAAGGCTGAGGATATTATGCGGCGTTACCGTGATACGCTGCATGTTCTGGCCCAATGACAGACTTCGTCTGGATAGACGAACGGGATGCCCTGATCCTGCATGACCGGCTGTTAGCGGCGCATGGCGGCGCTTCCGGAGTGCGTGACGCAGGTCTTCTGAAATCTGCTCTTGCCCGGCCACAGCAGCATGCGGCCTATGCGGATCCGCTGGATCCAGTATTTCTTGCGGCCGTCTATACGGCGGGTATCGTAAAAAACCATCCCTTCATCGATGGAAACAAGCGTACGGGCTTTGTGCTCGGTGTGCTGTTTCTGGAACTGAACGGCTATCGTTTTACTGCAACTCAGGAAGATGCGGCGAATGCCGTCCTTGCACTGGCAGCAGGTCAGATGGACGAACTGGGCTATGCGGCGTTCCTGGCCGCCAATGTCGTATCCGACAGGGTATAACTGCGACCAGAAACACAATAATAACGAGGTTACTCGCAGGAATCGACGTTGGATGAACGGCTACAACGGGTATCGGTTCATCATGAAAACCTATACGGAAATGCTGGTTTTTCCTTGGTCCCGATCACAGCGCAAACCTGAAGCGTCTGGCCTTTTTTAGCTTTGCACTGTGATGAAAGAGATCCTAAGCAGGATGTCCTTTACCTTTCTGAGAGAGTGCTAAAGGGTCGAGACAAACCCCGTCTTTCTGGCGGGGTTTGTTCGTTGGTAGATCATTTTCTCAGAAAGAAATACTTAAACCAGTTCCCGCCCTATAGCAGGAGCGTCAATCCACTCTCGTTCGTCTAAAGGTTGAGGCTTGGAATAATCCGAGACGGCAAGAAGTTCATCCATTGTGTCGCTATGTGGATTTGATGGTTTACCAGACAGGGATTTTGCTTCTTTTTCCACGATAAGAACTCCAGAAAATAGAATGAGGGGCGATTTACGTACCTTCCCGCCAGATGCCTTCGGCGGGCTATGCCGCTTCCGCTTAGTATCGCAGCCACGCTGTCGCCAGAACTGTCGATATTCATCACTCTCCATTGTTTTCGCGTTTACGTGACGTATCACGGTATCGCCAGTCGGAATATTGTCATCAAATGCGCCATCAGATTTTCTGAAGAGAGAAGACTTAGTCCTTGATAGACTAGACTCATATGACTAAGTCTTGTTGTAGAAGATGAGGAGGCTTCTCTTATGCGCACAGTCAACATTCATGAAGCCAAGACCCATTTGTCCCGGTTGATCGATGCGGCCATGAAAGGGGAAAGCTTCATCATTGCCAAAGCCGGTCGGCCGATGGTGCGGGTCAGCCCGATTACGGCTCCTGAAGAACAACAGCAACGGCGTCTGGGTTTTTTGACGGGAAAAATCCGGGTGCCAGAGGATTTTGATCGCATGGGACAGGAGGACATCATTTCTCTGTTCGATGGCTCGGCATGAAGCTGCTTCTGGATACCCATCTGCTTCTCTGGGCCGCAGGAGAGCCTGACAAACTGTCAGAGCGTGCGAGAACCCTGATTGACGATCAGAATAATATTCTGGTTTTCAGTGCTGCCAGTTTATGGGAAGTCACCATCAAGGTGGGACTGGTACGTGCAGACTTCCAGGTTGATCCCTATCTGTTGCGGCGCGGCCTGATCGAAAATGGCTATGAGGAGTTACCGATCACCAGCCAGCATGCTCTGGCAGTAGGACAACTGCCAGATGTGCATCGGGATCCTTTTGATCGCATTCTTGTGGCTCAGGCGATGGTGGAAGGGCTGCTTCTGCTGACCCATGATCCTCTCGTGCAGGCTTATCCGGGTCCTATCGAAGCTGTTTGAACGATATTCGTACGCGCCGCGCCCCTTATGTGTTGAGATGAAGTTCAGATTATCCGGTTTTTAGGGAGCGCTTCTTGCCTTCCCACACTGGCAATCCGGCATATTCAACCGATCCCTGTGCCATACGGATATCCTGCCTATCTGAATTCGCGCGTGTCAGTAGTAGGATTTCCAGCACTATACCCATCAGCTCGTCTGGGATGCCACCATCCTCCTCAGAGCTGGTTGTTTCCGGCATTGTGGGTTTGCCAGAAACCTTACGGTCAAGGTCATTCAGCAGATCAGTCACCACCCTCATATTTTGACCGAGATACACCAGCTGATCGTTCATGTTGACCAGTTTGCGGTCACTTTTGGACTGTCTCAAAACAGCGTCCCGAATATAGCCAGACACGTTGCCATCAAGAGCAACCTCCTGGAGCCACTCTGCTTCGTCTTCGGTAAATCTCACCGTGTATTTACGCTCGCGCATAACGGCTCCAGTTCAATGTACATCATTTTGTCGGACATATAGTTACAGAAAACAGCCAAAAAATCAATTAAATGTCGGACGCGCGTCCGACACATAAAATGTATAGGCTGCACAAAGTATTTTGTTTTCAATGAGTTACGCAGTTCGGAGAACTGCGTTATGTGTATAGCCAGATTAAGGAGCAAAATCCGTCAGAACAGAGCAGAAAAAAGACCTTTCCCACACCCATTTATGCAGAAAACAGCGTCCTCTCTTAGCGAGCGTGAGCGAGTAAACCCGCAAAAAGCGAAAACCACCAAAAAACAACCAGAAAAACACCAGTTTGCAACCAAAAAACCACCACATTCCATATGAGAGAAGGGATAAAAAAACACCAGAAAAACACCAAAAAATCACCACATATTTTCCTGAAGGGAGATGCCACCAAAAAACAACCAAGAAACCACCAGAAAACCACCACATGTGACGAAAAAATATGGAATGAGGAAAAGGTGAAGACCCAGAAACACCCGCAGGACAGAACTGTGAACGGTGATCTTGAAAACGGTTGTGTGGATGTATTTTGGGACGGTCTGGCCGTTTCGGTTTTTCTCAGATGGGAGATGTTTGAGAGAGTGGTATAGGTGCTTTTGATATTTCAGATCTGGCACAGCAGCATGTGCCGCAGAATGGTTCTCCCAAAGAGGAACAGTGACATGTGCTCATTGGTAATCCCCCCATTTTTAGTGGGGCATTGAATGAGAATTCAGGCAGCTGTTTTTAGTTTCTGGGCGGGGGTTAGCCCGCTGTTCCCCATGTTGGGTCTGTCATGGTTATATGTCCAGAGCCATTGTGTTGCGACCTCCTGCACGTCCTGAATGCTTTCAAACAAATACTGCTCCAGCCATTCCTGCCGGACAGTTCTGTTGTAGCGTTCAATATAGGCGTTCTGCTGCGGATTACCCGGTTGCGTATAGATCAGGGTAATCCCCTGTTTTTCGGCCCATGAAACCAACGTATGACTGACATATTCAGGGCCATTATCCATTCGGATGGCTTCTGGCCTGCCACGCCACTCCATAACCTGTTCCAGACAGCGGACAACCCGACAGGCTGGCAGGGAAAAATCAACCTCGATCGCCAGTCCTTCACGATTGAAGTCATCCAGAATGTTCAGGAGCCGAAAAGCACGTCCATCCATCAGCCTGTCCGCCATAAAATCCATGGACCAGACCCTGTTGGGAAGGGCCGGAACCGACAGCTTTTCAGGCTTTTCGCGAACCAGACGCCTGCGGGGTTTAATCCGCAGGTTGAACTCCAGTTCCCGATAGATCCGATAAACCCGCTTATGATTCCAGAGCTGTCCCTGCACAGTGCGCAGATACAGGAAACACAGACCAAATCCCCATCTCCTGTGAGCCTGGGTCAGTCCCACCAGAAGAGCGGCAATCCTGTCGTTCTCCGCTGCCAGTCGCGGACGATAGCGAAAGCAGGTCTCGGATATCCCAAAAATCCGACAGGCCAGCGCAATGCTGACCCCATGATGCGCCACAGCTTGTGCGGCCAGTTCCCGGCGCTGGGCTGGCCGCTTCATTTTTTTCCAAGGGCTTCCTTCAGGATATCCGTCTGCATGCTCAAATCCGCATACATGCGCTTCAGCCGACGGTTCTCCTCTTCCAAAGCCTTCATCTGACTGATCATCGAAGCATCCATGCCGCCATATTTCGCGCGCCACCGGTAAAACGTGGCGTTGCTAATCCCATGCTCCCGGCACAGGTCAGGAACCGGGACACCGCCCTCAGCCTGGCGGATCACACCCATGATCTGGGCGTCAGTAAAGCGATCACTCTCCATCAGAATCTCCTCAATTCTTACGCTGAGAAAATTCTCATTCAAAAGTCACTCTTTTTATGGGGGGATTACCCGGCTTCTGTTGTTTCCAGCCTGTCCTTCATGGCAAGCCGCCAGGGTTCGGTTATCCGGCGTGGCTCCGTGTTTTCAGGAGGTGGCCGGAAATCATATGGCCTGCGGGCACAGGGACGTCCGATGGCGACCAGCGGATCAATGCCTTTTTTCCGCAGGTCCCGGACCGCCTGCCCGCTGGCGTAACCGGTGTCGGCGAGCACTGTCTTTGGGAGACCGATCGTGTGTTCCATCGACAGCACGGTGCTGGCAAAGGACGGCGCATCCGCTGACGTGGCGACAACGTCGGTTGTCACGATCAACTGACTGCCTTCGGCGCAGACCACGGCCTGGGCATTGTAAGCCTGCCGGAATTCATGGGCGTCCGAGCGCCGCATGAGGCGGCTGTCGGGATCGGTCAGACTGATCTGCCGGTCGGGTGGTGGTTCATCATCGGGCGGTTTGGGCGCCCGGCCGCGACGCCCTGTTTTTGCGTCATACACCGCCTTCTTTTTCTCGTATGCCGATCGCGCCGCTCTGCTTCCAGCCGGGCGCAGGCTTCGTCCAGCTTCGCTTTCAGTGTTTCCCGTCGGGCAAGCGCTTCCGGCAATGCCTGCGGATCGCTGTCTGTGGCATCTGCGTGCTCCGCCTGGTCCATCAGTTTCGCGATATCCACCGCCAGCTGTTCGCGCAGCGCCCTGATCCGGTCGTAGCGCAGGGAACGGTATTTCGAAGCGTCGGCATCAATTTTCGTGCCGTCGATCGATACTACACCCAGACGCAGCAGACCCGTCTCGCGCGCCAGAAGCAGGACCTGCGCAAATGCAGCTTCAATGGCTGTCCGGTTCGTCCGGCGGAAGGTCGCAATCGTATCATGATCCGGATGCAGGTTCGCCGCCACGAAGCGTACCCCGATGTCGCGATATGTCGCCCGCTCGATCCGGCGTGAGGAAAACAACCCGTTCGCATAGCTGAAGATCAGAAGGGCCAACATCAGACGCGGATGGTACTGTGCCTTGCCACCCGTGCGCACTGGCACGCAGAACGCACTCATCGGAACCCGCTCAACGGCTGCGACAATGAAATGCGCCATATCGTCAGCAGGAAGCCACGACTTCAGATCAGGAGGCAGAAGATACGGCTGAGACCGGTCAAACGGGATGAAGCTGCTCATCTCACCACCTTACAACCTCACCCCTTCACAGGGTACCCCAACCCGACAGGCTGCTAGTGTCCTGATTCTGAAGTTTCGCTGATTTTGGTAGTACGGAGGCAGAATCGCTTGACGGCCTGCAGGATGTCGTCGGCGGATCTGGTCCATTTGAAGGGCTTGGGCTGTTCGTTATGGACGGCGATGAAAGCCCTGATGTCGGCCTCCAGGGCTTCGGTCGAACGGTGAATGCCGCGCCTGATCTGCTTTTCAGTGACGAGAGCGAAAAACCGCTCCACCTGATTGATCCATGAGGCCCCGGTCGGCGTAAAATGAACGTGCCAGCGCGGGCGCCTGGCCAACCAGTCACGGATCAGCTTCGTCTTGTGGGTGGCATAGTTATCCATCACCAGATGGATATCGAGGTCAGTCGGCACATTGGTTTCGATCTGGTCAAGGAATTTGCGGAATTCCGTGGATCGGTGCTTCGGATAACACTTTCCAATGATGGTGCCGGTGGCAATGTCGAGAGCTGCGAACAGTGAGGTCGTACCGTGGCGGGTATAGTCATGTGTCCGCCGCTCGACCTGGCCGGGCCGCATCGGGAGCATGGGCTGGCTGCGATCCAGCGCCTGGATCTGGCTCTTCTCATCCACGCACAGTACCAGCGCACGCTCCGGCGGTGCCATATACAGACCAACGATGTCGCGGACCTTCTCCACGAAGAGGGGGTCGTTCGACAGTTTGAAGGTCTCTGTTCGATGCGGCTGTAACCCGAACGCTTTCCAGATGCGATGGATCGTTGACGGTGCATATCCCACGGCCTGTGCCATCGAGCGCAGCGACCAATGCGTAGCACCGCGCGGGGTTTCTTCCAGTGTCCGGCGGATCGTCTCCGCGATTTCCCCGTCGCCGATCGAGCGTGGTGTCCCCGGCCGGGGTTCATCGTAAAGCCCGTCCAGACGGTCCGTTGCAAAACGCCGGCGCCACTTGCCAACCGTGTTGATGTCCGCGCCCGTCAGGTCACGGATCGCCTTGTTCTCATGCCCATCGGCTGCGGCAAGGACAATACGGGCTCGCCGCGCAAGCGCCTGGCCCGTCTTGCGCGCCCTTGCCAGAGATTCCAGTTCCTGACGCTCCAATGCCGTCAGTTCAATCGCAACCGCTACACGTCCCATTCGATTACTCCTGCCATCAGGATAATCATATAAACTTCTCGATCAGGACACTAGAGCTTTTTAAGAGCAGATTTGTTTTTCTGGTTTGCCGCAGAGATGATGTTCAGAGCGTGTTCTATGCCCGCGGCATTTCCATCTTCTTTCGCCATTTCCAAAAGCACGCTTTGCATATCTGGTTCACGAGCGGCTTCGACAGAATCGAATTCGATCAGGCGGTGTTTGTTCATCCGATCATCCCTTTTTCGGAAGGGCGCACTTACACAAACTTTCGTTTGCCGTGCGCCGGTTTGGTGCCAAATCCAGAAGGGCGCACTTATACAAACTTTTGGTTTGTCGTGCGGAGCGCGGAAATCTCACGAATTTCCAGCGGCCAAGGCTGAGCCTTAGCGATCCCCGAATGAAGGTTCGGCAAGGTTGCTTTTTTTCGGGAAAGGGCGAAAGGTAGGCCCCAGAAACGGCGAAAGGCCGGAGCGCGAACTCCGACCTTTCAGCTTGACCCGCCAGTACAAGTGGACGGGCCAGCTTTCCGAGAGAACGATAGCCCAAACTGGGTGGTTCCCTCAAGAGAAAATGGTCAGTCCGAGTGAGGATAGACAATGACCATCGCTTCCAAGACTTCCCGCCCCCTGACAAAATGGCAGATCATTCGTCGGTTTCAGGCCGTGCTTCGGCGTTTCCGTTCGGAAGGTAAGCTAACGCTTGGCGAGGCTCATGCGCTGGCTGTTTTGCCAGAATTCATGGGCGACGATGGGGCCATGTTTCCCAGCCATGAGGCGATGGCCGAGAAGTCTGGGGCCTGTCGTCGAACCGTTATCAATGCCCTGAACCGAGCGTATGCCCTGGGCATTGTGAAGCACACGCCGCGCTACGTGTATGACCAGGCCCTGGGAAAGCGCGTCAGGACATCAAACGCCTACGAGATCGTCCTTTCTGCGCTTCATCAGGTGGCACAGGCCGCGCGTTTCCTCATGCGGAGCGTCAGGAACCACCTAAGTGCAAGACCTGCACACGAACGTCCCTTGTCTTCTCATCAACCTCGAGACATGAAAACCGGGAACTCTTCATTTTGGGTGGATACAAAATGGGGAGCACGTCAACCCGCGACCATTCGGGTCGAAGGGATATGCCTTCTGCCGTGCTGACACAGGAAATGGCGGTATCGTTCAGCACGCGTGGTCCAGCAGGCGATGAAGGTAGGCGGCCAGTACAACCGCCTCGTTATGCTGCGTGTCACGCGCGCCATACAGCAGGGTGATGGGACCGGCGCGCGCCATGTCCAGCAACTGCTGCACCGGATTGGGATTGGCCTGCAGTTCCGCGCTGTAGCGTTCCTGAAACCCGTCCCACCGGGCCGGGTCATGCCCGAACCATTGCCGCAGTCCGGTGCTGGGCGCGATATCTTTCAGCCACAGCGTCAGGTCAGCGCGCTGTTTGCTGACCCCACGGGGCCACAGCCGGTCCACCAGCACGCGGCTGCCATCATCGGGTGCGGGCGGGTCATAAACCCGCCTGACATGGATGGGGTGCGCCATGCCTATCCGACCAGGGCCGCATCCGCCGCGGAACCGAAGAATTCGAAACGGATCTGGCTTTCGGGCACGCCACCCGCCTTCAGCGTGGCGATGGCATCACGCATGAAGCTGTCGGGACCGCAGATATAATAGCTCGCGGACCGGTCGATTTCGTGCGTAAGCCATGCTGGTGTCATGCGGCCTGCGTGAGTGGTGACGCCTGTGGCGTCCTGTGCTGCCTGCGGTGTAGCGCGGCTGTAGAACAGATCGGCGCGCAGCATGCCCTTTGCGGCAAGGTCGCGGATATAGGGGCCAAAGGCTTCCGTTGCGGGCGTACGGGTGGTGTGGATGTAACGCACGCCCGTGGCCGCAGCCGCATCCAGCGCGCCCAGCATGGAAATGAATGGCGTCAGGCCAGAACCCGCGCTGAGGAATACGATGGGTGCGGGGGCCGGGTTGCCCAGCGTGAAATCACCCGCCGGAGCGGAAACCTGCAGCACCGTGCCCTCTTGCACGCTGTCATGCAGCCAGTCGGATACCACGCCATTGTCGATGCGACGGACGCTGATGCGGTAGGACTGTGAACCGGGTGCGGAAGAAATGCTGTAATTCCGCCGTTCCGAGCCATATCCCGGCACGTCGAGGCGGAAGCTGAGATACTGCCCCGGCACATGGCGCATGACGGGCTTGCCATCGACGGGCGCCAGTTCGAAGGAGGTAACGGTCTCACTTTCCACCGTGCGGCGGCTGACACGGAAGGGACGCCAGCCAACCCAGCCACCGGGGGCCGCGGCATGGGCCACGTAAATCTGTTCTTCCCGCCCGATCAGGATTTCAGCCAGGAACCAGTAGGCCTTGCCCCACGCATCCATGATATCGGGGGTTGCCGCATCCCCCAGAACATGGGCGATGGCGCCCAGCAGGGCATCGGCAACATAAGGATAGTGCTCGGGCAGGATGTTCAGCCCGACATGCTTTTCCGCAATGCGTTCGACCGCACCGGCCATGGCACCAAGGTTGTCGATATTGCGGGCATAGGCCAGCACTGCAAGCGCCAGTGCCTTTGGCTGTTCCCCGTCCTTCTGGTGCGAAATGTTGAACAGATCGCGAATATCTGGATTGGCCAGCAGGCGGCGATACATTTCCGTCGTTATCGCCAGACCATGTGCTTCCAGCGCGGGCACGCAGGCCTTGATGATGCTGCGGGTCTTGTCATCCAGAGGTGACGCCATTTTTTCCGATCTTTCTTAAAGATATATATTTAGGAATATCTTTCTGGATGTCTTTAAAGATGTCAATATTTTATACCTTTATGGCCACGCATACCTTTTATGCATGGGTCGTTTTGTTGGGTGGTCCGAAAACATCTGCATAATCTCGTACGCGGTGCTCCAGTGCCCAGCGTATCGGGAACATGCTCCATCCGTTTCCCACTCAGCGGCATGAAGCCTGCTTACAGGTTGATGGCCTGATGCCGTCCGCATAATCCTTGCAGCAGGGTGATTTCAAATGACCGGCCAGCCAGTGGGCACAAGCGGGAGTATTCGTGGACCGCGACGGTGTGCAGGAACGGATCTTGGGACGTAAATCCAAGCCAGCGGAAGTGCATGGCGTTCTTGGTTTCGGGGATCGGTCCAACCATGCGCCCATATGTTGCCTTGCTTGAAGGTGGCGGCGGCATGGGTGTCCGATCGGCCACTTACGCGGTGGCGAAGCGCTCCCGGAATGCACGCTCCAACGACCGGGCGATTGTGCCAGTGGTATCTACGCAAAAACCGTCTCGCCGGTCATTGCGATCCCCTGCCACGATCTTTTATGCAATGTCTCGAAATTGCGCGGTTTGGCAGGTATCTTTTCTGGGACGACGGCTTTGGCTCATATGATTCTGCCATGACAACACGAGAAAAATGTTTTGACATCGCATTGTTCCGCGTGCAATTAAATACCAGACAGGTTTCCTGAAAGACGCGTTCATCAATGGCGGTGAACGACGTGGAAATGGCACAAACAATCACGACGACACCCGGACGGCCAACGATGGTCTCCGTGCCTGAATAAAGGCGTCTCCGTCACACCTGATGGATGGGGACTGGATGCGATGACGTGGACACAGGATTCCTCAAAGCCGGAAACCCGCGTACCCTTCTTGCGGCGTTCCTGTATTTCGATGTCTCGTTCATGGTGTGGGTCCTGCTTGGCCCGCTGGGCATTTCGATTGCTCACGACCTGCATCTGAATGCCGGTCAGAAGGGCCTGCTGGTCGCGACCCCGGTTCTGGCAGGTGCGCTTTTGCGTGTACTCGCCGGCGCGCTGGTCGATCATTTCGGGCCGCGACGGGTCGCGATTGGCGCCCAGATTCTTGTCATCGCCGGGCTGTTCCTGACATGGCTGATCGCGCCACACAGCTATGGCGCACTGTTCGGGGTTGCACTTGTGCTGGGCGTCGCCGGGGCGTCGTTCGCGATTGCGCTGCCGCTGGCCTCCGCATGGTATCCGCCACAATATCAGGGCACGGCGCTGGGAATTGCCGGGGCCGGCAATTCCGGCACGGCGCTTGCCTCGCTGTTTGCACCTGGCCTGGCCGTGCTTTATGGCTGGGTCAATGTGCTGGGGCTGGCAACGCTGCCACTGACCGCCGTGCTGGTCGCCTTTATATTTCTGGCCAGTGAACCGCCGCAGCGTCGCTCCAGTGGCGGTCTGCTGACGTGGCTGCCCGTCCTGCGCAGCGGCGACTGCTGGCTGCTGATGTTCTTTTATGGCGTGACATTCGGCGGTTTTGTGGGGCTTGCCTCGTTCCTGACCATCTATTTCAACGACCAGTACGGCCTGCCGCCTGCCATTGCCGGAAGCTGTACGGCGCTGGTCGTGTTTGTCGGGTCCTTCGTGCGTCCTCTGGGGGGCGCCATGGCCGACCGGATCGGCGGCGAACGCGCCCTGAGCATCCTGTTCGCGCTTGCTGTCGCCATCTTTGCCGTGATCGGGTTCGGCCTGCCCACGATCTGGCTGGCCTTCCCGGCTTTTTTCCTGGGCATGCTCGTGCTGGGTCTGGGCAATGGCGCGGTCTTCCAGCTTGTGCCCACACGTTTCCCCAGCCGCGTCGGTATCCTGACCGGGCTGGTGGGCATGAGCGGCGGGGTTGGCGGGTTCTATCTGGCGTCATCACTCGGAGCCGCGCGACAGGCTACGGGGTCCTACGGTCCCGGCTTCCTGGGCTTTGCCTCGGTTACGCTGGTGGCGTTTGCCTGTGTTGGCGTGTGCCGTCGCCGCTGGGCGGCTGAACGGCCCCGGATGTCGGCTGAAGCCGATGCGACCGCCTCTTCATAATATCAGATCAGGAACGTATCCCGTGACCTGTATTTCCGACGCGCTCCGGCCCGCTTCGCTTACGGTCGGCTTCACCACCGTTCTTGCCAGCCTGTGTACCGGCCATGCGGCCCTTGCCGACACGGCACCCGCCGCGGGTGTCACGGCAACCGGTATCCGCCCGACCTCGTCCCGTCCACCTGAGAAGGCGGCCATCCACCACGTGACACTGCCACACAGCCCCGACTGGGGGGCATTCAATGCCGGAAAAGGGGCCGCGGCCGGTTTCGGGACCGTTGGTGGTTTCGGACAGGCGCGCTGGGCCGAGGACTGGAGCGACATTGTCAATACGCCACCTGAACAGCGCCGGAACGACTGGTTCAACCGCCTGAAATATATTCCCCTGACGGACAAGGGCGATATCTGGCTGTCCATTAGTGGGGAGGAACGGCTACGCTACGCCTTTGAAAACCAGCCGCAGATGGGAACCGCGGGCAAGACCAACGCCAGCCGCGTACTACTGCGCAGCCAGTATGGTGCCGACCTGCACCTGGGTGAACATGTCCGCGCCTATGCCGAGTTCCTGTGGGGCGACGCCGGGGGATCGAATTATTATGGCTACCAGACCGGGGTGCAGCGCGAACGGCTGGATCTCCAGCAGGGCATTCTGGAGGTAAAAGGCAGGATGCTGGGCGCACGGATGGGCGTGATCGGCGGTCGCCAGATCTTTCTCGATGCCCCTGTCACCATGCAGTCCGCACGCGACCTGACCAACGCACAGCAGTCATGGGATGGATTCCGTGGCTATGCGGTGTGGAAATCCTTCCGGCTGGACCTGTTTGACTTCATGCAGACCAACAAGCTGCCGCGCAATGTCTTTGCCGACGGCACGAACTACAACGCCCGGATGTATGGGATCTATACGTCCACGGCACTGCCGAAGTTTTCGGTCATGGGACAGAAAAGCCAGGTTTTTGCTGATGTGTTCTTCATTGGCTACCTGTTCAACGGTGCATCGGCGGCGCTGGCCACCACAACGGGCACGCAGGCCGGATCGACCCGCCGCGACAATATCGGTGCACGCATGTGGGGGAATGTCGGCCCCTTCGATATCAGCCTGACGGGCGTGTTCCAGGGCGGCGAATTCCGTCCCGCCAGCGGGGGCGCAACACGCGCAGTGCGCGCCTATGCCGTTAACGGGACATTGGGATGGACGGCAAAAAGCCTGAAGGCAAAACCGTCCATCGCATTGCAGGGCGACCTGTTTTCAGGCGGGTCCTACCATAGTCAGGATGGCGCGGTCGGCACATTTGCTACGCCCTATTTCCCGCTGCCGTATTATAATGACGTGACACTGGCCCTGACATCGCAGAACCTCGTCGGCATCGGGCCGGTCATTACGGCAGCGCCACTGGCGAACCTGCGTCTCAAGCTGCATGTTCCCGTTTTCTGGCGCGAAAGCACGCAGGATGCAGTGTATGGCACCGGCAAGATCTATAGCTGGCGCAACGGGCTTTTGGGCGGGTTCATTGGCACCACGCCCCAGACACAGCTTGCGTGGAATTTCGCGCCCCACTGGACATGGACGCACGATATCGCAGGCTTCGTCGCATCGCAGGGGATGCACCGTGCGGGGGCGAAGGACGGGGCATTCTACATGCAGACCATGGAATTCAAATTCTGACAGCCGATTGTACGATAGGGGAAACGAACATGACCGGAACGCGAAACATCGTCATCATCGGCAACGGTATGGTTGGCCATTACTGTGCCGAACAACTTGTGGCGCATGGTCTGCATGAGGACTGCGCGATTCACATTTTTGGTGACGAACTTCACGATGCCTATGACCGTGTGCACCTGACCGAATATATGAGCGGACGCGACGCGCTGGCGCTGCGCCTGCATGTGGATGATTTCCATACCCACCACGGCCTGACCCTGCACCGTGGCGTCAGGGTGACCCGCATCGACCGCGCGGCCCGGATGGTGGAAAGCGCCGAAGGCCCGCTACCTTACGACACGTTGATCCTTGCCACTGGTTCCACGCCGTTCGTGCCGCCGGTTCCGGGCAATACAGGCACAGCGGGGCTGGTCTATCGCACGCTGGATGACCTTGACATGATCCGGGCTGCAGCAGAGGGCGCATCGCACGGCGTGGTCATTGGCGGCGGCCTGCTGGGGCTGGAGGCAGCCAATGCGCTGTCGGGGCTGGGCCTGTCCACGGCCGTTGTGGAATTCGCGCCGCGCCTCATGCCCGTGCAGCTTGATGATGATGGTGGTCAGGCCCTGAAGCAGCGGATCGAGGCACTGGGGATCGAAGTGCTTACATCCCATGCCACGCAGCAGATCACCGCGGGCGAGACACATCGTCACCGCCTTGTCTTTGCCGATGGTACATTCCTTGAAACCGATCTGGTGGTCTTTTCCGCAGGCATCCGCGCGCAGGATAAGCTGGCACGTGACTGCGGGCTTGCCATCGGTCCGCGCGGCGGTGTTGTGATCGACGGGCAATGCCGTACGTCCGACCCGGCAATCTACGCAATCGGGGAATGCGCGTGCTGGAACGGGCAGGTTTTTGGCCTGGTGGCACCGGGCTACACCATGGCGCGCACGCTCGCATCCACCCTGGCGGGAGAAGAAGCTGCCTTTACCGGTGCGGACATGTCCACCAAGCTCAAGCTGCTGGGTGTGGATGTCGGCTCGATTGGCGATGCGCATGGCGCGACACCGGGTAGTCGGAGCTACCGTTTCATCGGGGAAGTGGACGGATCCTACCGCCGCCTTGTGCTCTCGGATGATGGCAGTCGTGTGATCGGGGCCGTGCTGGTGGGGATAACGCCTATTACGACACGATCGTGCAATATGTACAGAACGCCATCAAACCCCCGGCGGACCCCGCGGCCCTGATCCTGCCGCGTGGGGAGGGAGCGGACCTGCTGGGCGCTGACGCGCTGCCCGATACGGCCATGATCTGTTCGTGCCACAACGTGACGAAAGGGGCGATCTGCACCGCCATTGAAGGCGGCTGTACGGATATTGCCGCCCTGAAGCAGTACACAAAGGCCAGTACCGGCTGCGGCGGGTGTTCGGGCCTGCTCAAGAACGTGTTCGAGACCGAACTCGAAGCGCGCGGCATTGCGGTGGACCACAGCCTGTGCGAACATTTCTCCTACACGCGGCAGGAACTGTACTCGCTTGTCCGTGTGCATGGAATCCAGACTTTTGAAGACCTGATGACGCAATACGGCAATGGTGGCCTGGGCTGCGATATCTGCAAGCCCGCTGTCGGTTCCATCCTGGCATCGGCGTGGAACAAGCCGATTACGGACCCGCTCTATATTCCGCTGCAGGACACGAACGACACGTTCATGGCCAACATGCAGAAAAACGGCACCTATTCGGTCGTACCCCGCATTGCGGGCGGTGAGATCACACCGGACAAGCTGATTGTCCTGGGCCAGGTAGCAAAGAAATACGGTCTCTATACCAAGATCACTGGCGGCCAGCGTATCGATCTGTTCGGTGCGCAACTGGACCAGTTGCCCGATATCTGGGCTGAACTGCTGGAAGCAGGCTTCGAGACCGGGCAGGCCTATGGCAAGTCCACCCGGACCGTAAAGTCCTGTGTTGGCAGCACATGGTGCCGCTATGGCGTGCAGGACAGTGTGGGCAAGGCGCTGGATCTGGAAAACCGTTACAAGGGCCTGCGTTCGCCGCACAAGCTCAAATTCGCCGTGTCCGGCTGCACCCGCGAATGTGCCGAGGCACAGAGCAAGGATGTGGGGGTGATCGCAACCGAGAATGGGTGGAATCTTTACGTTTGCGGCAATGGCGGCATGCGCCCGCGCCATGCGGAACTGTTCGCGACTGATCTCGATGCACAGACGCTGGTGAAATACATCGACCGTTTCCTGATGTTCTATATCCGGACAGCGGACAAGCTGCAGCGTACCTCGGTCTGGCGTGAAAATCTTGAAGGCGGGCTGGATTACCTCAAGGATGTCATCATCAACGACAGCCTTGGCATCTGCGCGGAACTGGAACGGCAGATGCAGATGGTGGTGGACCACTATCACTGCGAGTGGCGCGACGCGCTGACGGACCGTGAAAAACTCAAGCGGTTCCGCACCTTCGTCAATGACAGCCGCCCCGACCCGAACATCCGCACCATTCCCGAGCGCGATCAGGTCCGTCCGGCCGAAAACCTGCCCGAAACCGTAGCATCAGCCGGCCCGCATGACTGGACCGAACTGTGCGGACTTGATGACCTGGTGGCAAAATCAGGTGTCGTAGCCTGGCATGACGGAAGCCAGATTGCCCTGTTCTACCTACCTGCAACGCAGGGCGTGCCCGCCCGGGTCTATGCGATCGACAACCATGATCCGTTTTCAAACGCCAATGTAATCGGGCGCGGCATCATGGGCGACCTGAAGGGACAGGTGGTGGTGGCCTCCCCGCTCTACAAACAGCATTTCCGTCTGGAAGATGGACAGTGCCTGGAGGATCCCGCCGTCCGGCTGCGGACATGGGACGCCCGCGTGGAAAACGGGAAAGTGGCGATCCGGGCCCGGACGGCTACAGCCACGCCGGAACCCATTCCGGCCTGATCCCATGGCGCGGGAGGACATCCGCACGGTCTGCCCCTATTGCGGGGTGGGCTGTGGGGTCATACTGGAGGTGGAGAACGGCCGTATTGCAAAAGTGCGGGGCGATGGCGCGCACCCCGCGAATGGCGGCCGCCTGTGTACCAAGGGCAGTTCGTGCGACCGGCCGCTCCTGTCCGACCAGCGCCTGCGCCATGCCGCCATCCGCCCCCGGCGCAGGGAACAGGCCGCACCTGCGGGCGTGCAGCAGGCCATCGACGCCACGGCGGCACGTCTGCGCGCCATCCTTGATGAACATGGACCCGACGCCATCGCCTTTTACGTTTCGGGGCAGATGTCGCTGGAAGCACAGTACCTGATCAACAAGCTGGCCAAGGGGTTTGTCCGCACCCAGCATATTGAATCCAATTCCCGCCTGTGCATGGCCGCCGCAGGCACCGGCTACAAGCTGTCGCTTGGCGCCGACGCCCCGCCGGGCAGTTATGAGGATTTCGACTGCACTGACCTGTTTTTCGTCATTGGCGCCAACATGGCCGACTGTCACCCGATCCTATTCCTGCGGCTGATGGACCGCAAGCGGGCAGGGGCGCGCCTGATCGTGGTTGACCCACGCCAGACGGCCACGGCGGAAAAGGCCGACCTGTACCTACCCATCCGTCCCGGCACGGATCTGGCGCTGCTCAACGGCCTGCTGCACCTTCTGGTCCAGAACGATGCGATCGACAGGGAATTCATCGCCCGGAACACGACAGGGTGGGAGACGATGGAACCCTTTCTGGATGACTACGCCCCCCCGACCGTGGCCGAAATTACCGGCCTGCCGGTCGAGGACATCCTGACCGCCGCGCGCTGGATCGCGGAGGCCGGGGAGTGGATGAGCCTGTGGACCATGGGCCTGAACCAGAGCGTTGCCGGGACATGGAACACCAACGCGCTGTGCAACCTCCACCTTGCCACCGGCGCCATCTGCCGCCCCGGCAGCGGGCCGTTTTCACTGACCGGACAGCCCAACGCCATGGGTGGGCGTGAAATGGGCTATATGGGGCCGGGCCTGCCGGGGCAGCGCAGCGCACTGGTGGCGGCGGACCGCGCCTTTACCGAAGAACAGTGGGCGCTACCCCCGGCACCCTGCGCGACACCGGGGGCAATGGCGTGATTGCCATGTTCGAGGCGATGGAACGCGGTGACATCCGGGCATGCTGGGTCATCTGCACCAACCCCGTCGCCACCGTTGCCAATCGCCGCCATGTGGTCCGGGCGCTGGTAGCCGCGGAATGCGTGATCGTGCAGGATGCGTTCGCGGATAGCGAGACGACGCGCTTTGCCGATATCGTGCTGCCCGCCGCCCTGTGGGCCGAAGGGGACGGCGTGCAGGTCAATTCCGACCGTACCATGACCCTTGCGCGCAAGGCGGTCCCACCGCCGGGCGAGGCGCTGCCCGATTGGGACATCATCGCCCGCGTGGCGCGCGCCATGGGGTATGGGAAGGATTTCGCCTTCACATCCGCCGCCGAAGTGTTTGCCGAGGCCAGCCGGTTCAGCAACCCCAAAACCGGCTATGACATCGCGGGCGTCAGCCACGCGCGGCTGCGCAACGGACCGGTGCAGTGGCCCGCGCCCGCAGGCGACATGCAGGACCGGCATCCGATCCGTTACCTGTCTCCTGACGGGACCGGCCCCGTCTTCGCCACGCCAGACGGGAAGGGGGTCTTTTTTGCCCGTCCATGGATGCGGCCCGACGAATGGCCGGATGAGGAATTCCCCTTCGTGCTGAACAGTGGCAGGCTGCAGCACCAGTGGCATACGCTGACCAAGACCGGGCGCGTGGACAGCCTGAACCGCCTGAATCCCGGCCCCTTTGTGGAAATTGCCCCGCCCGATGCCCATGCGCTTGGGCTGTTAAAGGATGATCGCGTAAAAATCACGTCACGCCGGGGGCGGATCGTCCTGCCGGTCCAGATCTCCGCGCGGGTACGGCCCGGCACCTGCTTTGCCCCGTTCCACTGGAATGACCGTTTCGGGCCGGATCTGACGGTCAATTCCCTCACACCGGACGCAGTTGACCCGATTTCGCTGCAACCCGGCTTCAAACTCTGCGCGGTGGCGCTGGAACGGGTGGAACAGGCCGCACGCCCGGCCGCCGATGATGTGGAACCAGTCAGGAAAGGAGAGGCCGCCATGATGCTGCGCGCCCTTACCAGCCATCTCGGTCTGGAGCGACCGGACCAGTCCGTTGCCGCAACCCTGCCCGAGGAGGGACGGGCATGGCTGTCCGGGTTCCTTGACGGGCTGGAAATGGCCCCGCCGGGCGTGGGCGAGGTACCCGTGCTGCCCGCATCGGCACCTCTGCCGGCACAGGCGCGCGCCCGTATCAGCGGTATTTTTGCAGGCTTGTACAGCCGCATGCAGCCGGGTGAAGGCGGCGGGACCATGCCGGCGCCTGCGGCCGCCACGCCGGGTATCAGCGTATGGTGGGCATCCCAGACCGGGCGGGCGGAAGGACTGGCAGCCACGATCGTTGGCTGGCTGCGCGAAGCCGGCCACGCGGCGGAAGGAAAATGCCTTGATGCATTTGATGTAAACATCACCGCCGCAGGGCCGGCGCTGTTCGTGGTATCCACCTTCGGTGACGGAGACCCGCCAGACTGCGCCGCTCCGTTCTGGGACATGCTGCGTGAACGCCAGGCCCCCATGCCCGGCCTGATATTTGCCGTGCTGGCACTGGGGGATTCCTCGTATGCCAGTTTCTGCGGTTTCGGCCGTGCGCTGGACGGACGCCTGCGGGAACTGGGGGCAACGCCATTCGTGGAACGCGTGGACTGCGAGCCGGATTTCGAGGATACGGTCGAGACGTGGCGGACAACCATGCTTACGGCCCTTGCGCAGGTCGCAACCGGTGGGCAGGTTGCCCCGCCCGCGCCGGTGGAAGCACCATCGCCCCCGGTTTCCGGCACGCGGGAGGCCCCGGTCATGGCCCGGCTGTCCATCAACGAGCGCCTGTGCGCCGCAGGGTGCGACAGGGATACGCGGCGCATCGGCCTGGATGTGAGTGGAACGGAACTGAACTGGCTCCCCGGCGATGCGCTGGGCATATGGCCCAGCAACCCGGCGGTCCATGTGCAGGCGGCCCTGCGCGCGCTGCGCCTGCCGGAAGAGACGCCCGTCGTGCTGCGCGGCTGCGGAACGGTGGGGCTGCGCGAAGCCCTTACGCGCCACCTTGACCTGAGCCGCCCCAACCCGGCCATGCTGGAAGCACTGGGTGGTTGTGCGCCGGGTTTCCTGCCCCACCTGCTGAACGATGCAGTGCTGTCGGTCACGGCGCAGGACATACCAAGCCTGTTCCGGCGCATGCAGCCGCGGCTTTACTCGATCGCCTCCTCGCCACAGGCATCCGGGCGGGTGGTGGAATTGACAATGGGGGTCAGCCTTACGCCATGGCCGGGCATATGCTCGAACTGGCTGGCGGGGCTGGAAGCGGGGGCGGACGTGCCGGTTTTCATCCAGCCCACCACGCATTTCCGGCTGCCGGCAGATGATGCCGCCGCCATGATCATGATCGGCCCCGGTACCGGCATTGCGCCATTCCGGGGGTTCCTGCAGGAACGCGCGGCACGGCAGGCTTCGGGCCGGAACTGGCTGTTTTTCGGAGAACGCCACGCGGCGGAAGGCTTCTACTATCATGATGAACTGGACGCCTACCTGTCAAACGGGGTGCTGACGCGCCTTGATACCGCCTTTTCACGTGACCAGCCCGAGAGGGTGTACGTGCAGGACCGGATGGAAGCCGCAGGCAGCGAATTGAGGGACTGGCTGCGCGATGGAGCTTATATCTATGTATGCGGTGATGCGACCCGCATGGCGCGGGATGTCGATGCGGCACTGCGCCGGATCGTGGCCCGTCACGGTGACCTGTCATCTGGCGATGCGGATGCATTCGTAAGCAACCTGACACGCGAAGGCCGCTATCTGCGTGATGTGTACTGATGTGTGAGGACATGGTGCCCGGCACGCGCCTGAGGGTGCTGGTCGCGGACGAAAACCCCCGCAGGGGCCATGCCCTGTCGGAGACGTTGCACGCCGATGCGTCGCTGGATGTCCTGACCGTTCCCCCCGGCACGGCGCTGGTCGATGCCGTGCGGGCCTGTCGGCCCGATGTCGTGCTGGTTGACATGAACAGGGCCGACCGTGACGCGCTGGACAGTATTCGCGCCCTGTCCTGTTCGGCACAGGAACGACCGGTCGCCCTGTTTGTGGATGAGGACGATGTGGAACTGATGGAAACGGCCTTTGATACGGGCATATGTTCCTACAACGTGCTTGAGGCACTACCCCGTGATGTAAAGCCGCTGCTGCGTGCCGCCATCGCGCTGTATGCCCGCTTTCGCCGCACACGCGATGAACTGACCGAAGCGCAGCGTGTGCTTGCCGAGCGTAGGATTATCGAACAGGCCAAGAGATGTTTCATGAAAAATGAAAAAACCAGCGAAGCGCAGGCCTATCGGTGGTTCCAGCGCCGGGCCATGCAGACATCGCGTCGCATCGCAGCCGTCGCCGGGGAGTATCTGGCATCGCAGAAAAAGGATGAGGCATCATGAACACACCGTTACGGATCGGCGTGCTGAAGCTGGCTGACAGCGCACCAGTCATCATGGGGCGGCACCAGGGCATTTTTGCCCGACATGGACTGGAAACCGAGATCGTCGTCTCCCCATCCTGGGCCAACATCGCCGATGGTCTGGCATGGAACCGGCTGGATGCGGCCGTCATTTTCGCGCCGCTGGCCATGATGACCGCGCTCGGGCGGCGCGGGCATGACACGGGGCTACGCCCGCTAGGCCGGATCAGTCGGAGTGGCAACACGATCATGCTGCGTGGCGCCAACCCGGTGGAAGGCACATGGAATGCCGGCTCCCCGGGGCGGCAGGCGTTTGACCTGTGGGCCATGAGCATCGGGAGAAAGCCGCGTATCGCCGTCGTGCATATGTATTCCACCCATCTCCTCATCCTCCGGCGTTTCCTGAAGATGATCGATGTCAGCATGGAGGATGAAATCGACCTCTCTGTCATGCCCCCGACCGACATGATCCATGCGCTGGCGGAAAACGCGATTGATGGCGGCTGTGTCGGTCCGCCATGGGGCACGGAGGCAGAACAACGCGGACTTGCCTTTCGCGTGGGCGGATCCGCCACCGTCCTGCCCGACCATGTTGAAAAGATCATTGTCGCATCGGGGAAACTCCTGTCGTGCGATGCGACGGGTCGCCGCATGTCGCATGCCCTGCGGGACGCGATTGCGTTCTGCCAGCAGCCGGGTCGCCGCGCGGACATCGCACGCGCACTGGCGGCCCCCGTTGCGGATGGCGGGCTGACATTGCCGCTGGCGGCGACGGAGGCCATCCTGCCCGGTGGGGACGCACGCGAATGCGTGACCTTTGCCGGGGGCAGCCTGCTGCCGTCCGACCTTGACTGGATCATAAGCGATATGACGGCGCTGGGGTGGGTGGACAATGCCGAACACCAGATGCTCATGCGCTGGATCGGTCCCGTGCCCGCCGATCCTGCCCCTGCCTGCGCGCGATCACTGTGAACCGTGCGGGGGAGGGAAACCATGCTGTTCAATTTCGAAATGGATTTTACCCTGTCATTACGCTGCGTTCCCATGATCGTGCGCATGAAGCTGGATCTGTGCGGTGTAAAACTGAGCCTGCGCCAGTGGAGCCGTTTTACGCAGCACGACAGGCAGGCACTGGTGGACCGCCCCGCCACCATGCCGCCGGAACGGGCGGCATACCGGTCGTTCCTCCTGCACCTGATCAGGACCCGGGCGGGAGAAGAGCCAAAACTGCTTCCACCGGCCCGGATGGAAGTCTGGCAACTGGCTGTTGGCGTGCCCGATGCGATCACGCTGAAAGCGCAATCCAGTGGGTTGAGGGCACCCACGCCCGAACAGTGGGGACATCTGTCGGTCCTACAGCGCTTCGCGCTCCTTAAGCTTACCAGGCCTGGGCACGAAAATCAGAATTTTGAACCGGCTCTGCGGGAATTTCTCGGTGAGATGTATAATTGAAGCAATTAACTTGAAATATTTATTTTATGAGTTTCTGATTTACGCAGTTCCCATCACGCAATATAAGACGTTTACCTATTTTTTATTTGATGTATGTCGCCTTATATTTTTACAGTGTAGGATCATAACAAGAATCTGGTCTACTAGGATACGTGACCGACAGCAAGATGAGGTTAAAACTATCCAACTTGTTGGCATAATATTTCTTATGGGACGTTCTTTGGCGTGGAAATTTGAAGTGATGTTCCTTATGGTTCCTCCTAATATCTCATTACGACAAGGCCGACTGCGGGGTTCTCAGGCCATTACCTGCTGTGCTTTTCTGTCCGGTAATGTCAGGTATACGCAGTCTCCGGATGCGAATGCAGTTGACAATCAATGCCCCAGATGCTGTTCCAGTTAGCGTGTTGAAATAAGAGGAATCTGCCCCTCACCTATGACGGATGGCATCGCTCCTGCGGCACGACCCCGGATGGGTCGCTGGCTTGTTGTCGCCATCGTTTTCCTCGGCTTCCTTGGACAGCTGTTCATCCAGAGCCAGACGCTGCCTGATGAGACGCCTCGCCTCACCATCCAGCGACTAACCGGGATAGACATTGCTGCCCCGGTCGAGGCACGATCGTGTAGGACCGCCGACAGCCCTGCCACGCCTGTCGCCATGGCCCATATGCTGCATGTGCATCATGCACAGGCCTGTCACACATCATCTCATCATCACGATGCTTCGTGTCCGTTGTGTCCGCTGCTGCATATCCCCGTCATGCTTCATGGGGATCTCCCATTCCTGCCGTTTGTGGCCATGGCGTGGATATCCATGCGACGCCGTCCGCAGCAGCCACGCGCTCCACCTGTATATGCCATTCGTCTTCTGCCGCCGTTGCGGGGACCGCCCGATATCGACTGAATTCCAGCGCCATGCCGTAACCGGACGCCATTTCGGTTCATTGGCATGGCCGGTGCGCTAGAGCATAATCTGATCTAATAGGTTCATTTTAAGATTCCCATACTGGTCGAAATCTGATTCATACTATGTGCCGGTATGGAGGCCGGCCCGTATGACCCGAGCCCTGTCTGCTGACCTTCGCCGCCGCACGATTGCGGCTGTTGCCTCTGGCATGACCCGTCGTGCGGCGGCGGTTCGTTTTGGTGTGTCTTCGTCGAGCGTTATCCGCTGGGTTGCCGAGTGGCAGGCCAGCGGTCGTGACCATGCGCTTAAACAGGGCGGTGATCGCCGTTCTCACCGGATTGAAGCGTGGTCAGCCTTCCTGCTGGCCGCGATTGAAACAAAGGCCGATATTTCCCTTGTCGAACTGGCGGAGACACTTGCAGCGGAACACGGTGTCCGCTTTGCGCCGAGTACGATCTGGCGCTGTCTCGACCGTCACGACATGACCATCAAAAAAAACGGCGCACGCCAGCGAGCAGACACGGCCCGACGTCGCACAGCGGCGCGAGGCCTGGTTTGACAGTCAGCCTGACCTTGATCCGGCCCGTCTGATCTTCATCGACGAAACAGCCGTCTCAACGAAGATGGCCCGCCTGCGGGGGCGGTCACAACGGGGCACGCGCTGTCGGATGTCCGTGCCCCACGGGCACTGGAAAACCACGACGTTCATCGGCGGGCTGCGCCTCTCCGGCATGACAGCACCGATGATGCTGGACGGCCCAATGACCGGCGAATGGTTTGCCGCCTATACCCGCAAGGTGCTCGTTCCAACCCTGTCGCCGGGAGACGTCGTCATTCTGGACAATCTGCCCGCCCATAAAGGAGCCGCTGCCCGCGAGGCTGTGGAGGCAGTCGGCGCCAGGTTGTTGTTCCTGCCGCCCTACAGTCCTGATTTCAACCCGATCGAAAACATCTTCGCCAAAATGAAGGCGTGGATCAGACGGGTGGCACCGCGAACCCTCGACGCTCTTCAAAATACCGTCTGTGGAGCAATTGACGATATCTCTCATCGCCAGGCCGCAGCGTGCTTCACCGCCGCTGGATATGAACCAGACTGATCGGATTATGCTCTAGCGGGCGGTTTTCTGTTTCTTTGCCAATTTTTTGTTCTCCCACGCAGGGCTATTGCGGTTCCTGCGCGTGACGAACATGAGAGCCGCAAAGAGTCGGACGATGAATGCCTGCTGGCTATTGCAGCCCAGTTCAGGACAGACGTCATGTCAGGTCATACGGTACGTGCACGCGTCGTGCGCAGTGCTGACGCGCATTATGCGGCGCTCGCCATTTGCTTATTTGTCGCCGCGGGAATAACGACGCCCGCCCTGTCGAAGGAGCAGGAGAATCTTCCTCGCAAGGCCATACCCCCTTCCGATGGTCATGTATCCCTCAGTTCCTCGGGCAGCCCAACGGAGCATGTTGCAGTCGTGGGGCATCGGAGTGCACCAGATATTCGTCGATTTGCCCTACCGCAGACGACAGCAGGCATCGACCGGCAGCAGATCGAGGCCACGACCAACATCGTGGATACCGAGGATGCGCTCAAATACATGCCCAGCCTCGTTGTCCGTAAACGCAATAACGGCGATACACAGGCCACGCTGGAGACACGGACATGGGGTGTGAACTCCAGCGCGCGCAGCCTGGTTTATGTCGATGACGCGTCGATTTCTGCCCTCATCTCCAACAACAACACAAATGGTGCTCCCCGCTGGGGCATGGTCACTCCCGAGCAGATTGAGCGGGTCGACATGCTCTACGGTCCCTTTGCCGCCGCGTACCCCGGCAATTCGATGGGGGGTGTCGTGCTGATTACAACCCGCATGCCGGATCGCTTTACGGCGACGCTCAAGCAGACCGGAAGTGTGCAGACTTATGGCGGTTATAGAACCAAGGGCAATTATGGATCGTCAAACAGCGCAGTCACAATCGGCGATCGATCGGGACATTTTTCATGGCTGTTTAGCGCCAACCGGGAGGAAAGCCTCAGTGAGCCGCTTTTTTACGTCACAAACACGTCGATGCCTGCCGGTACCGCAGGTGGTATTCCGTCCCTGAGCAAAACAGGATCTGTCGCCAACGTCATGGGCGCTGGCGGCCTCCAACATAGCACGATGGACAACCTGACGCTGCGGATACGCTATGATTTTATGGACTGGCTACATTTCAACTACATGATCGGATTCTGGGACAGCCAGACCCGGGCGCATGCGCAGTCCTATCTGTCAACCGCATCTGGGGCTACGACATTTGGCGGTGTGTCCGGCTTTGCCAATGATACCTACACCTATAATGAACAGCATCTGATGAACACCATAGCGCTCAAGACCAGTACGAAAGGGCATTGGGACGCCGAGGCCATTTTTACTGATTATGATTATCTGCAGGATAGCCAGCGCAATCCGGCAGGCGTGCTGGGTGGCACGAATTTTACCCGCGATGGCTACATTGCCAACATGAGCGGTTCAGGCTGGACGAACGCGGATATCAAGGGCATCTGGCGGCCCACTGGTCCAGGCGGGGCGCATGAGCTCAGTTTCGGTGCGCATCGTGACCAGTATGACCTGCGGAACCCGACCTACAACACCGATAATTGGGCGTCTTCAGCGCCCACTGGCAATGGCACGCTCTATGCCAACGGGCGGGGACGGACAACGACCTACGCCCTGTGGGCACAGGAAGTCTGGAAGTTCGCGCCGGGTCTTACCCTGACGGCTGGTGGAAGGCTTGAGTTCTGGCGGGCCTCTGACGGGTTTAATCTGGCGGGAAAGATGGCGGCCAGCCAGCCGTCGGAACATTCGACCAATTTTTCGCCCAAGGCAACGCTCGACTGGCAGATCAATCCCCGATGGGAGGTCAAGCTGTCATTCGGGGAGGCATGGCGCTATCCGACCGTGGCGGAACTTTACCAGATTGTCGCAACCGGGGGACCTATGCGGTTCCCAATGCCAATCTCCGCCCCGAACAGGTTTTCTCTGGTGAGGCGATGATTGAACGTCGCACGCACAATGGCAGCCTACGTCTGTCGCTATTTCAGGAAAACACCCATAACGCCCTTATTTCGCAAAGCACGCTGATCAATAACATTTATACAACGGCAGTCCAGAACGTGGGCGAGGTACGTAACCGCGGAGTGGAGTTTGTGGCAGAACGGAAAAATGCGTTGTTCCGGGGCCTCGATCTAACCAATAGCGTGACCTATGTGGACTCCCGCGTACTTGCTGACCCAGGTTTTCAAAGTGCTACAGGCACTACGGCGGCTGGAAAACATGTGCCCTATGTCCCGGCCTGGCGGGACACATTCCAGGCGACCTGGCACGCCACGCCACGCCTCGACCTATCAGCAGCCCTTCGCTATCAGGGCAGGATGTACTCCACCCTCGATAATACGGATCATGTCGGTCACGTATTTGGTGCTTTTGACAAGTTTCTTGTCGTGGATATCCATGCGCACTGGCGTATGAAAGGTCCTGTGACCTTTGATGCCGGCATCGATAATATCAACAACGCCCGGTATTACGAATATCACCCATTCCCCATGCGTAGCTATGTGGCGTCTTTAAAGGCCAGCTTCTAGCACTACAGTTGTGTTTTGATGTGAGATATGATTCCGTGTGTTGGTATGGAACGGAACAGGATGACAGGTGGCGCGTCTGTTGAGGAGACGCTGTCGCTGACGGTTGAGGGATTACGGGCGGTCAAGGAAAAAATACGCCCCTGTTTGGTCAGGATCGGGTTGCGGTCTCAGCGGAGCATTATCTGGAAACGCTCCTGGGCAATCTGCCGCGCAAGACGGGCTGGCAACGTGCGGAAGCCGCAGGCGACGAAGGCCCCTGGCGTCAGCAGGCTTTGCTGGGCCGGACGCAGTGGGACGCTGACGGTCTGCGCGACATTGTCCGCGATCATGTTCAGAGTACCCTGGATGATGAAGACGCGGTTCTTGTGATCGGGAGAGTTCTAAAAACCCTCTTCTCCGCCTGTATAAAAATCGTAACCCATTGATATCGCTACTACAGGAAAAATCAAAATAGGGGTTTTTAGAACCCTCCATCGATGAGACCGGTTTTCTCAAGAAAGGCAAGGCGTCCTGTGGTGTAGGGCGCCAGTACACGGGTTCGGCTGGCAAGATCACGAACTGTCAGGTTGGTGTGTTTGCAGCCTATGTTTCTTCACGGGGTCATGCTTTCGTGGATCGCGCCCTGTATCTTCCCAAAGCCTGGACATCAGATCCGGTACGGCTGTCTGCGGCCTCTGTTCCTGCGGACGTAACGTTTGCAACCAAACCTTCTCTGGCCCGACAGATGATCGAACGCGGCCTGCAGGCCGGCCTTCCCTTCGAATGGGTCGCTGCTGACAGTGTCTATGGCGTAGGGGAAATCGAAATGAGCCTGCGTCATGCCGCAAAAGGGTATGTTCTGGGGGTGGCAGGCAGTCACTGGTTCAACTCCTGGGGCTTGGGAGAGAGACCGGTTGCGGGAGAAGCCCGTGATATCGCCCGGGACGCTCCAGAAGAAGACTGGGTCTCCCTGTCAGCCGGACACGGGACGAAAGGCGATCGTCAGTATGACTGGCTGTGGTGTCCGCTCGCCGAACTCGAGGGGGCAGACTATACCCCGGCCGACAACAGAACCTGGATCCGGGGTCTCCTTGTGCGCCGGAACCCAGCCGACGGGGACCTTGCATACTTCACTGTCTGGTGCCCCTCAGGAACGACGCCTGAAAAGCTGGTTCAGGTCGAAGGCACGCGATGGCGGATTGAAGAGGGGTTCAGAACGGCCAAAAACGAATTCGGCCTCGATCACAATGAAACCCGCTCCTGGCACGGCTGGCATCGTCACGTATCCCTTGTCATGTTGGCCTATGCCCTGATGGCCGGGGTCAGGGCACAGGCAAACGACAGGTCTCCCAAAAAAAAACCAGCGAACCCGCACCAGGTCTGATCCGGTGGTCCATTCAGGAAATCCGGCGTCTTATCGTCAGGCTGACCCAGCGCCAGATCTCCCTCAACCATATCCTGCACTGGTCACGATTCAGACGAATACATCAGGCAAAAGCCTATGCTTCTCACATCAAAACACAACTGTAGTGCTAGCTGTCAGGTTGTGAAACGTCATTGGCGTAATCAAGGATTTCATCGACCTGTTTCATGATGTCACGATCAGCCGGTTTGATGTGATCAGGATTACGGAACGCGGGATGTTTTTCAAGCCACGACGTGATGCATTGGGTGGGAGTTATGCCGCCCAGAACACGCTGCCGGCGATGATTGTAAGCGAAACAGAAGCCTCTGAGCAGAATTTCCAGATCCTTATGGCTTGAGACACAGACCGGCAACACCTCTGTGGCGACACGGCCATTGAAGCGTTCGACCATTCCATTGGTCTGAGGGGAGTAAGCTTTGGTCCGGCGTCGGTCGATTCCCATGTCATGACAGGCTTTTTCGAAGGCATCCGCCGTAAAACAGGAACCACGATCGGTCAGAATATGGGTGATCCGGAAAGGAAAGGCGGTTTTGACAGCTTTGAGGAAATCGACGGAATTATCGGCATTTTCCGCGTCATAGACGGCCAGATGTACCGAACGGGAGCATCTATCAATGGCGACATATAGAAAACGTTTCCGCCGTTCTCCATCTGCCGTCTGCAATTTGGGCAGATGTTTCACATCAATATGGACATAACCGGGATCGTAATCCCGGAATGTTCCCTGTCCCCGAACTGGTCTGGTCTTTGGAGCAGGAGGCAGCCTGTTCAATCCGGCATCTTTCAGAATACGCCAGATGTTGTCCCGGTTCAGATGTGGCAGGAAATGCCGCACGACAAAGGTCAGGTCATCCAGGCCAAAACCGGTAGAACGCCGAAGGTGACAGACAATGGCGCGCTCTTCCTCCGAGGCTTTCCAGGCCAGTTTCCGGGGACGGCTGCTGCGGTCCTGGCAGGCGTCTGAACCACGCCTGCGCCACTTGCGGACAGTTTCCGCGCTGATCCCGTAGCGTCTGGCGAGCACGGATGTCGATTCCGATGAGCGGGCTATGTCAGCCCGGACGGCCGGTGTCGTGCGTGCCTGTGGATGGATCTGAAGCATCATTCAGTCTCCCTGCAAACGGAAGAAAACCATGAAGAGTAACGCGGTATTGCCCACCCTACATCATCCCAATGACGTTTCACAACCTGACAAGAACGATATCGGACCACCATGCAGGTTCCGCCGGGACATATTGCACCAGACGCCGCCACCGCTCCGCTGGCATGTCTAAGCAGGGCTGTCCATTAATACGTACCTCGCCTTCATGCGGGTCAAGATCCGCGATCATGCGGAGCATCACTGTTTTCCCGCTGCCCGATGGGCCGGTGATCGCCACGCACTGACCCGTCAAGACGGAGAATGTGAACGGGCCACCATAGGCGCAGCACAATCCCTGCACCTCGAGAGCCAATGTCCCGGCAGCATATGTCGCGGCAATCATTCGTCCTCCTGAACGGTCGGTCCTGCCCGTTCGCGTGAAAACATCGGTCACTTCACCAGTCAGATCCATAATTTTCCATATATCTTCGTTTTTCGATATATGGAAATATGGTATCTCCCGGCGATCCTGGGCGTGGTACCACCGTTGCAATGAAATGCGTGATCTGGCAGCGATCCATGCCCGGTTATGGACAGGCTTAGCCAGCGTGACTGCTTGCCCCGGATGAACGCGTGTCAGCCCGTCCCTTCAGCCACGTCATGGAAACGGGGCGACGCACCACACGGCGCGGGTATTGTCTTTTCCGCGGAACCGGCCAATGGCTGCGGGCGTTCGGAAACCTACCTGTTTCCTCATGACTGGACAGTATCATGATGCTCGATCGCCGTTCCTTTCTGACGCTGGCCGGGTCAACGACACTGACGGCCATGATCCCGCATGGGGCCCAACGCAGCAGCCCCGTCATGGGTGAAAAAGCAGACCATACGCTGCGGATCGCCACGGGACGGGTTGAACTTGCCCCTGACCGCATAATTTCAACCACGCTCTATAATGACCAGTTTCCCGGCCCCCTACTGCGGTTTGAGGAAGGCCGGCGCAGTATGGTCGATATCTTCAATGATACCGACACGCCGGAACTGGTACACTGGCATGGCCAGATGATCCCGAGCGTGGTGGATGGGGCGGCGGAGGAAGGCACGCCGTTCATACCACCGCATGGCATGCGGCGGATCAGCTTCCTGCCACGACCATCGGGTTTTCGCTTCTACCATACACATGTCATGGCCGGGGGCGATCTCAATCGTGGCACCTATACCGGGCAGGTCGGGCCACTCTATATCGAACCAAAGGATAATCCCGGTGCCTATGACCGCGAGATATTCCTTGTTCTGAAGGAATTCGAGCCATTCTTCAGTCGTGGGGGCGACATGGCGGGGGATGCGCTTGCGGGTGAACCGGTTGACGACCTCCAGCAGATGGGAAAGGCCGCCGACGCGACCGCCACGCAAAAGACGAAGGGGTTGGAGGTCGGCTACAGGTCATTCGCGATCAACGGAAAGATGCTGGGCCATGGCGAACCCATCCGAGTGAAACAGGGCGAGCATGTACTGTTTCACATCCTGAACGGCAGCGCCGGTGAAATCCGTAGCCTTGCATTGCCGGGCCACACCTTCAGGGTCATGGCCCTTGATGGCAATCCGGTCCCCACGCAGGCCGAGGTTCCAGTGCTGTGGCTAGGCACGGCGGAACGTATCTCAGCCATGGTGCGGATGGATCACCCGGGTGTCTGGGTAATGGGAGACCTGGCAGATGATGATCGCCGGCGCGGGATGGGCGTTGTCGTCGCGTATGCCGGGCTGACGGGCAGGCCATGGTGGATCGCACCCCGGCCCGCGCGCTGGGATTATGCGCGCTTTGGCCGTTCCCTCCCCTCCATCACACCTGATGAGACGATCGGGATGACGATCGTCAAGCACAACGCGGCCCTGAACGGCTTCAACCAGTGGACCCTCAATGGAAAAGCCTTCTCGATGCAGACAAGGCAGCCGCACCATATCCTGCGGCAGGGACGACGCTATCGGTTGAGGGTCCGCAATGCCAGCGATGACATCCATCCGCTTCACCTGCATCGCCACAGCTTCGAACTGACCGGGATTGGCAGCAGGGCAACCCGGGGCGTGATCAAGGACGTTGTGATGCTGGGCAGCTTCCAGGAACTCGAATGCGATTTTGTTGCCGACAACCCAGGACCGACTCTCTTTCACTGCCACCAGCAACTCCACATGGATTTCGGGTTCATGACGCTTTTCGATTATGCATGATGGTAACTGACACGACCTCCGATGCCCGCGATCAACGGCTCATTCAATAGGGTGGCGAATAGGCCGGTGCTGCCGGATAGGGCGCCGCTGGTTAACCGGACGCTACCGGACCGACCGGTGCAGGCGGCACCACGAGGGCAGGTGCGACCGTCACGCCCGCGATCAGTCCGGTTGCCACCGCCACAAGCAGGATGAGGAATACAGGCCCTCATGGCTTTGGTGTGAACGCGCGAAACCGCGTGCCACGGCAAGGATTGACATTATTTTATATATCCACGATCAAGGATATATGGATACGGAATCAGCCTTGGCCGCGCTCAGCGCCCTGTCACAGTCCACGCGGCTGGATATCTTCCGCCTGCTGGTTCGCCATGAACCGGATGGCCTGCCCGCTGGAGATGTCGCACGCTGCCTCGATGTCCCGCAGAACACGATCTCGACTCACCTCGCGATCCTGACCCGTGCCGGGCTGCTGACCTCACAACGCCAGAGCCGCCTGATTGTCTATCGTGCCAGTCTGGACCGGCTACAGGACCTGATGCTCTTTCTCGTCAGGGATTGCTGTGCAGGCAGCCCTGAACTCTGCGCGCCTCTGGTCGCGAATCTGGGTTCCTGCTGTCCGTCTGGGGAACCTTGCCCATGACCACCACAATTTACCATAACCCGGCTTGCGGCACGTCGCGCAATGTGCTCGCACTGATCCGCAACAGCCATGCGGAACCCCGCATCATCGAGTATCTGAAAACGCCACCTAACCGCGCGGAACTGGTCGAGCTGATCGCCCATATGGGGGGGCCGGTCCGCGATCTGCTGCGGCGCAAGGACACGCCCTATGATGAACTCGGTCTTGATAATCCGGCCCTGACGGATGACGCGCTGATCGACGCCATGATCGCGCATCCGATCCTGATCAACCGACCCATCGTGGTTACCCCGCTAGGTATTGCGCTTTGCCGTCCATCCGAGAGGGTATTCGATATTCTTCCCACTCCGCGGCGCGGCGCACTTGCCAAGGAGGACGGTGAGACAATCGTGGATGTGCCCGGAAAGCGGATTGTCTGATGCTGGCCCTAGCCATTTTTATTGCAACGCTGGTCTTCGTCATCTGGCAGCCTCGGGGTCTCGGTATCGGCTGGAGCGCTATGACCGGTGCCGCCGTAGCGCTGGCGACGGGTGTGATCCACTGGCACGATATCCCTGTCGTCTGGCACATCGTCTGGGACGCCACCTTCACCTTTGTCGCGCTGATCATCATCTCGCTGCTTCTGGATGAGGCCGGGTTCTTCCACTGGGCGGCCCTGCATGTCGTGCGCTGGGGCAAAGGGCGAGGCCGGACGTTGTTTCCCCTGATCGTGCTGCTGGGAGCGGCCATAGCCGCGGTTTTCGCCAATGACGGCGCAGCCCTGCTGCTCACGCCCATCGTCATTGCCATCCTCACACAACTCCGCCTGAACCATGGCGCGGCGCTGGCCTTCATAATCGCGACCGGCTTTGTCGCGGATACCACCAGCCTGCCGCTGGTGATTTCCAATCTGGTGAACATCGTCAGCGCCAATTTCTTTGGCATTCCCTTTGACCGCTACGCCGCGATCATGGTCCCCGTCGATCTGGCCGCCCTTGGCGCGACACTTGCCGTGCTGTGGCTCTACTACCGGCGGCAGGTGCCCCAGACCTATCCCGTCACCGAACTGCCAGCACCCGCCATTGTCATTCGTGACCGGCATGTGTTCCGCGCGGCTTTTCCGCTGCTGGCCCTGGTGCTGGCGGCTTATTTCCTGACCGCGCCATTTCATATTCCGGTCTGTATCGTGGCTTGCCTGGCTGCCATTATCCTGCTGGCAGTCGCCGGATATGGAAAGGTCATTCCCGTCAGCCGCGTGCTGCGGGGCGCGCCGTGGCAGATCGTGTTCTTCTCGCTGGGGATGTATCTGGTGGTCTACGGGCTGCGTAATGCCGGACTGACCGATCACCTTGCGGCGGCACTGGTCTGGCTTGGCCATCAGGGTCCGTTCATCGCCACGCTTGGCACCGGCTTTCTGGCGGCGGTCCTGTCGTCGGTTATGAACAACATGCCCAGCGTTCTGGTCGGCGCGCTGGCGATCCAGCAGGCCCATGACATCGCGCCTCTGACCCGCGACCTGATGGTTTATGCCAACGTCATTGGCTGTGACCTCGGGCCGAAATTCACGCCGATCGGCAGTCTCGCCACCCTGCTGTGGCTGCATGTGCTGGCATCCAAAAACCATCGGATCACTTGGGGGCAATACATGACGGTGGGTCTGGTGATCACGCCACCCGTCCTGCTGGTCACACTTGCCGCACTGGCCTTGTGGCTGCCCCTGACCAGCCATCCCTGACAAGACCGAAGGATCTGACGGAACGATGTCCAAGCCGGAAATGCCCGCCCTGCACCCGGAGTATCTCGAACAGGTCGATCTCGCACGATTGGAACCGCAACCACGGGTTGACCACCCGCCACGCATCCTGCTGCTGTATGGCTCGCTGCGTCCTCGGTCCTTCAGCCGCCTGCTGGTGCTGGAGGCCGAACGCATCCTGAACGTACTGGGGGCCGAGACACGGGTATTCGACCCGACTGGCCTGCCGGTCGCGGATTCCGTACCCGTCACGCATCCAAAGGTTCAGGAACTGCGGGAACTCTCGATCTGGTGGGAAGGCCAGGTCTGGTGCAGCCCTGAACAGCATGGCACCATCACCGCTGTGTTCAAGAACCAGATCGACTGGCTTCCCCTCACGGAAGGTTCGATCCGACCCACACAGGGCCGCACGCTGGCTGTCATGCAGGTCTCCGGCGGGTCACAGAGCTTCAATTCCGTCAACGCCCTGCGGGTGCTGGGCCGATGGATGCGGATGTTCACCATCCCTAACCAGTCCAGCGTGCCGATGGCCTACACCCAGTTCGGTGACGACGACCGAATGAAACCGTCTCCCCTCTATGACCGCATGGTGGACGTCATGGAGGAACTGATGAAGTTCACCTGGCTGCTGCGGGACCGGGCCAACTACCTTGTCGATCGCTACAGCGAGCGCAGATCATCACACCGCCTGCCTGAAAAGCTGTGAGCCGGGAGAGGACAGAACCGTTCAATATGGTGATTACGGATGACGGTCATGCCGCGAGGTAGTGAGCCCGTGCGCTTCAGCCGACGCCAAAGCAGCAACGCTTAAGGGTTACCGGATCCCTGATTCCGTGATCTGGATTAATAAATCCCAATCTTCGTGCGGCCATCTTGTCGCTCTATCAAAGCTCTTGTAAAAACAAGAAGAAATACTTTGTCGCAAACATGGCGTTATGGAATATTTCCAATTGAGAATCTCCATAAACAGTAAAATTCGTCGCAATCCACAAGAAACCGTCAGGGTTCCTGTGGTCAACGCCCTACGGATATGAAAACAAACACCGTGCCCCGATTTCGCATATAGCTATCTTCTTGTACTGCTTTGACATGCCTGAGCATCATAGTCTGCTCGTGCCGTTAGCCACGGTCGTCCGAGATAACCTGGACAAAAGCAATAGTGGTGGTCACAGATATTGTACCAGCCCACCTGACCGATCCCACTACGAAAGGGGTTCACCCCATGTCACCCTTACCGTTGAGTTGCATCCTGCCTGAAGCTACCGCCTCTCGAAATGGGTGGGAAGGCAGCTGTTTTGATCATAGCCAGCCCTTGAAACAATGGAACCTTGCATGATGGCCGACACCTGCAAGGTTCTGATGATCTTCCCGCGCTTCAACGCCAATTCATTCTGGAACTATAAGGAGGCCTGTGACCTGGTCGGTGCACGCTACCCCGCCGCACCGCTCGGCCTGATTACCGTTGCGGCCCTGCTGCCCGAAAACTGGGAAATCCGGCTGGTCAACCGCAATACCGAACAACTGGATGATGCGGATTTCGCATGGGCCGATATCGTGATGACCGGCGGCATGCTGCCGCAGCGTAACGATGCCCTCCGCATTATCGAAATGTGCCGTGCCTGTGACAAACCGGTGGTGGTTGGCGGCCCCGATGTCACATCCAGCCCCGCACTTTACAGTGATGCGAATTTTCAGGTCCTGGGCGAAGCCGAGGAAATCATGGTCGATTTCATCGCCGCCTGGCGGCGCGGTGACCGGCAGGGCGTGTTCGAAGCGCCGATGGGCAAGACCGATGTCACCAAAAGCCCGCTGCCCCGCTTTGACCTGCTGAAGCTGGACCAGTACCTGCATGTTGGCGTCCAGTTTTCGCGCGGGTGTCCGTTCAGTTGCGAATTCTGTGATATTATCGAACTGTATGGCCGGGTGCCGCGTACCAAGACCAATGCACAGGTCATGGCCGAACTCGATGCCCTGTACGCCCTTGGCTATCGCGGGCATGTGGATTTTGTTGATGACAACCTGATTGGCAACAAGAAGGCGCTGAAGAAATTCCTGCCCGACCTGAAACGCTGGCAGGATGAGAAGAAATTTCCCTTCGAATTTTCGACCGAGGCCTCCATCAACCTCGCGGATGATCCCGACCTGCTGCGCAGCCTGTCGGATACGAATTTCTTTGCCATATTCGTCGGTATCGAAAGCCCGGATACGGACTCCCTCGTGCTGATGCAGAAAAAGCAGAACACACGGCGTAGCCTGCAGCAGAGCATCGAGACAATCCACAAGGCCGGGATTTTCGTCAATGCGGGCTTCATCGTGGGCTTCGACAGTGAAAAGGACAGCGTTGCGCCGCGCATGATCGAATGTATCGAGGATACGTCGATCCCGGTCTGCATGGTCGGCCTGCTTTATGCCCTGCCCACGACGCAGCTGACGCGCCGCCTGCTGGCGGAAGGCCGTCTTTTTTCCGGCAGCGAACAGACGCAGTCGGGTGACCAGTGTACGGCCGGGCTGAATTTCGAGACAAAGCGCCCGCGTCGCGACGTGCTGAACGATTACAGGACGGTGCTGGCGGCGATCTATGACCCGGTTGCCTATTTCGGCCGTGTCCGCAGGCTTGGCCGGATGCTCGGGCGCAAGCGCGCGCACCGGATAATAAAGGGCGACCTGCGCAGCTTTGTCCGGCTTATGTTCCGTATCCACCGCGCAGGACCGGGCACGGCTGGACAGTTCTGGCGCATGATGCTGGACTGTGCCCTGCATAACCCTAGAGCGCTGCCCTATGTGGTGATGACCAGCGCGCTATACCTGCATCTCGGCCCGTTTTCGCGGCAGGTCATTGCCGAGATCGACCGCGAGATCGCGGACGTGGATCAGGGCCGCTGGCAGACTCCGCCCGTTGTACGTCATGTCGAAGCAGAACTTGTGCCCGTCTAAACTGTGTTAAGGGGGGATGAAGGAGTGTACGTTATGTACAATAAAGTCTCTAGTACGTACTGCTTGTTAAAGCATATTTCGTATAAATTACGACATAACGAGGCCATTACACTTATTAAAGTGTATATTGAATTAATGAAAAGAATTATTCAATAAGTAATTTGTTTTTAAGTTTTTATTATACAATGTTATATTCGAAATATGAATTGTGTCTGGTATAATCATTATGATTCATGGTTGCCTATAATTATATTATTGGGGACCTTCCCTTTTGCATATGCTCAGCCGGTTCCCATCAGCGTATTGAGCGCAGGTGTGACTCCCCAACAGAATATTCCTGATCATATTGACCCGCATGCCCATCTATCGGGGAACTGGGGTGGCGTACGGGACTGGTTGCTGGCGCAGGGAATTGATATCCGTATATCCGATACCAATGAATTGTGGTCCAACCCCGTGGGGAGTGCGCAGGCGTCAAATAACTACATTGGCTCTACGGCAGTGGAAATGGTGACGGACCTGCACGCCCTGACCGGCCTGCCACTGGGAACATTCGACATCAGCGCCATGGAAATTCGGGGGCGGCCGTTCAGTAATGCTCCCCTGTATGTTTTCAACCAGACATCAAATATCGAAGCCGATGATAACGCGCGTCTGTACGAACTGTGGTACAGCCAGAAATTCATAGGGGAACGGCTGGCCTTCCGGATCGGAAAGCTGGATCTCGGCCATGATTTCATGGTCAGCAGTGTCGGGCTGAACTTCCTGAATGCTTCTTTTTCCTGGCCCATCTTGGCCGATAATGACCTGTATGACCAAGGACCGGTCTCACCCGTCACCACGCCAGCAATACGGTTACGCTATACCCTTTCCCGACAATGGAACTTTTTGTTTGCGGCTGCTGATGACAACCCTATCGGAGCCCCTTTCATTAACATGAAGGATCCATGGAACCAGAACCGCGACCCGAGTGGCACACGGTTCAATTTCAACACAGGCGCACTTTTCTTCGGAGAGGTCCATTACCGCAGACAAATATTCGGAAGACAGGGCTCATACAAACTTGGTGGCTACTTTGACACCGGACGCTTTCCCGACCAGTCTGATTTCAGAAAAAGCCACAAAACCAACTGGGCGATCTATGGCATCGTGGATCAGACGCTGCAGCATTTCGGGCGAAAAACGGAGCTTGACGCTTTTGTCCGGGGCAACTGGACAGGGGACACCGATCGCAACCAGATAGTCTATGCCATTGATGGCGGGATCGCCCTGAAGGGACCGTTTGGGCGTACAGACGACGTGCTGGGACTTGGAGCAGGTCTGGGAGCGGCCAGTCCCTATCTTGCCCAGGCAGACCGGCGCTCTGGCCTGCCTATGCAAGGCACGGAGTATCATCTGGAACTGACCTATCAGATCCAGGCCACACCGTGGTTCATGCTTCAGCCTGATATCCAGGGCATCGTGTCACCAAGTGGCGGTGTTCTCGATAGCAAGGGACAGCGTGTGCATGACGAAGCCATCTTCGGGTTGCACGGTAACGTGACATTCTGACCCCTGTAATCCTGTTTCCGGGCTTTTTGGGAAAACATGACCTGCTCTGGTTATCCCCGGCTTTCCATTCCAGTTACCGCTAGAAATTTACATTGGTATGCAACCCGAATACGGCTTCATTACCAATGCGGCGCGTCGGACAGGACGGGTCGCCCATACCGCCGGAAGGATTCAGCACGTACTGGAAATCAGGCTGCACGACCATCCATGGCGTGATCTGGGCCTGATAGGTCAGTTCAAAATGGTTTTCGTTTCCCTGAACCAGGGCACCGCGCGCGCGATCATATGCGCGCACGCTCGACGTGGCGCGACCGATACCCCAGCCCAGACCAAGTGAATCATTCATCCTGCCTGAAAAGGGCGCCTTGAGGTTCAGGCCAGCATCAATGGCAAAGCTTATGATATTGCGATCACCGCTATTCCCCGTCGCCCGGACAAACAGGCCCAGTGCACGCGATGCAGCAGGCGACGGACGCCAGATCAACTGGTCGATTATCCCGTAAACCAGCCAGTTTCCCCGGACCTGCCGCGGCGTGCCACCATAGGCATCAAGCGACTGGCCCTGCGTATTATACCGATAATCCGGGAAACGGGCGGTATCATAATATCCCCCAAGCTTATAAACGCCCGATAAGCCCGGATGACTAACCGCATGTGCGCTGTCGCCGGATTGGGGATTGAAGGCATACTGAATTTCGGTGATCAGTAGCGCGCCGGTTCCCATATTGAACTGCGTACCACTACCATCCCTTGTTGTCTGACTGGTAGGGTCCGCCGGGTTTCCGGTCACGCCAAAGACACTGCTATCCTGATTGCCCGACGGATTGTCATCTGCCGCTGCGAACATGACTGTATATTTTTCGCCGGGTCGGTAGCGCAACCGGATTGCAGGGGCAGCAAGGGGCCATGAAGGACCGCCAGCATAAAGATTGACCGATGGTCCCATTGGCCATCCGAAATTGGCATTGAGGTACAGAGACGCGTAATCGCTGATCAGGAATTCCGTATCGAGATCCTGCTGGCCGATCTTGATGTCCAGCGCGCCCCTGAGAAAGGACTGCTGGTACCAAAGTTCAAACAGACGGGTGGAGCGATCCGCCTCAAATCCGCTAATGGGATTGAAATCGGCCAGATGGTCCTGGGTGATGGACCGTCCCCGGATCTGCAGGGCACTGATGTTGAACGTCCCGCCTTTGAGCCCGATCATCTTTTCCAGGTCCGCCATCAGGGTCGGCATGGTAATGCCGATATAGGAAGGGCCCGTGCCCGATCCCCTGCCATCGCCGTTGGTACTGGCGATCCCGCCCGTAGCGTTGCCCCATAGCTCGTTGACATCCTGAATGCTCAACGTCATGCCGTAACGGGCCAGCCATGGACGCAGCCCCCCATATCCCCCAGCAGGCTCCCACCGGCAGACGGCATATCCTGGCTCTGGCTGGTCGCGATTGCGCCCGTTTGCCAGGAATCACGCGTGGTCGCCGGGTCGCTCTGGGCCAGGAGAGGAGCGGAGCGGCCCAGACGGGCCTGCCCATCCGCAATGGCGGTCTGGGCATGACCCGCGACGGAGATGAAACTGCCGACACTCCAGACGAAAATTCCCTCACATACGTGCCGGAACAATCCGGTAATGGAAACTGCCGGAATCCTGCGTGATGTCAGTTCGCACGGTCGCAAATGATTCTCATATGATCGCAAAAAAACGTCGTAATCCAGACCAGTATCATACACCCGGCCTTCTTTCCACAACATGATATTTTTGTTAAATACTCAATACGAATAAAAAAGGATTATAATATTATTTCGTACCTGTAATTTTACTTTACTCTCTCGTGAAAAATCCGCCTGAAGGCTGTTCTTATTTTTTCCATAGACGAAAACACATAGCGGAAAATAATTTATCTCCGCTGAAGCTTTTATGAGAAGCAGTTCAGACGTCGCACGTCGGTTACCTGCACAACATGGTCGTCTCCCTGCCTGGGAATACTGAATAGCAGACTGTTCCCTAAAAGTATCGGCTGCCCTACACTCCTCGTAGTGGCTGGTCTTCTGCCACAAGTCGATCCCCCGTAACCTGATTTCCCCTGTTCAGGTTCACGTCATGTTTGCGTGTTACAGGAACAGAAAGCATCGACATGCTGGCATGGACAGGGTCGGATGGCGGGAGGCCGGACACATATTATGAGATTGATAGTGCATTACGGATTGGCGATCCTGATGATGATCAGCATATCTGGCTGTGTAGCCCACGCCGAAACAGATACAGAAACAGATGGTATTTGCGAGACAGTGGAACAGGGTATCCGCCTGCATGTCGACGGCATGTACGGCGGATATCCCCATTCCGTCCTGCGTGATGCGGTGCTGGGGAGCATCGCCTGCCCGTCGGGAGACGCCGAACTACACGCTTTCCACGCCATCGCCACCCCACCGCCGCATATGCGCATTTCCGTTATGCGCCCTACGGGACAGGGACAGCAGGGATCGCTGTCCGTCATGCTGTTTTCGCAGGGACATTTCGTTATCGGCGAACGGATGTCCCTTTCTCCTTTCTCACGCACCCAGTCCCCTTTTTCAGTAAAGGCGGACATCAATCTCGCAACAGCGCGCCTATGGAGTGATCTGGCAAACCGGATCGCACAGGGAAAACCAGCCATTCCGTGATGCGCAGACGCGATCGGTCCGCCATTTGTAATCCGGTTTGCTGCGCCGCGCCGTAGCGTGCGCATCTTCTGCCAGGTTACGGACCGCATGCTCCTCACAGGTATAGCAGCGATAGATTGTCGACCCCACTGGTCGCCGTGACATGATCGAACAACCCCTTTGCCTGCTGTGGAGATATGGACCGCTCCACGTAGGAACAGTGTCCTTGGCATTGCCACCAACATAACCATGTAGATGGATCCCGGCCTGCAGCGGCATTTGTCGCCTGTCCGTTCAGGTTCGCGTCATGTTTGAACGATATGATCGTCCGGATGAACAACAGATCCAGCCTTTCCCCCGCGCGTTATGACGTACCGACGATCATTTTCCACTGGGGTTGCGCGGCCATTATCGTGCTGCAGTTCGCAACCGCGAATTTATGGGGGCTGTTCCAGAACCCGCTACATCATCAACTGGTGGTCACCCACCTGACGGCTGGCATGGTACTGAGCGTTCTGTTTCCCGCCCGCCTGCTGTGGCGACTGGGTTGGGGGCGGCATATCCGCGCCGCTGATCGCTGGCTTGATGCCGTGCTGGCGCGTAGCGTGGAATATAGCCTGTATGGACTGGTCTTTCTGGAAATCTTCCTCGGATATATGTGGCGGTGGGGCAACGGACAGGCCATGAGCTTCCTGTCTATTCAGTTCATGCCGCCTTTCGGCAAATTTTCAGCATCGACCATCAGCCTGCTGCACTGGCTGCACCAGTGGAACGGCTGGCTGATCATTGTGCTTGCCACGGGCCATGCACTGGCCGCGTGTTTTCATTACTTTATTCTCAGGGACGATGTTTTTCAGAGAATGCTAGGTACAGGGGATATATCCGATGAATATGGAAAGTAGAACACCGCCACGCCCCAAGGAGATCCACGCAACATCCCGACTGGGCTGGCTGCGGGCCGCTGTCCTGGGGGCTAATGATGGCATTCTGTCAACATCCAGCCTGATCATTGGCGTTGCCAGCGCCCACGCGACACAGGGAAGCATCCTGCTGGCAGGCATTTCCAGTCTGGTTGCCGGGGCCATGTCCATGGCCGCAGGGGAATATGTGTCCGTCAGTTCGCAGGCGGATTCAGAGAAGGCTGATCTCGCCCGCGAAAAAAAGGAGCTTGGTAGTAGCTGGGACGCCGAAGTGAGCGAACTGGCTGGCATATACCGTCAGCGCGGACTGGATGATATCCTGGCCCGCAAGGTTGCCCTCCAGCTCATGAAACATGATGCGCTGGGCGCCCATGCCCGTGATGAACTTGGTATTTCCGAGGCCACTGCGGCACGTCCGGTACAGGCAGCTTTGGCATCGGCGGGCGCGTTCTCCTCCGGAGCCATACTGCCCGTGCTGGCGGCCCTGCTGTCACCAGTCGGCGTGGTGTCGTGGAGTGTATCCGCCGTATCCCTGATTGGCCTGGCAGTGCTGGGAGTAGTGGGCGCGCGGGCAGGTGGAGCATCACCATGGCGTCCGGCAATGCGGGTCATATTCTGGGGCATCGTAGCGATGGCCATGACGGCTGCCATCGGCCGGATATTCGGAGTACAGACATGACGTATTGAATATTGCCATATATTAAATGAATTGAAGGATGTCATGAATATAATTCTTGTTATCGTTCTATCGAAAGCCGTTGTTTCAATATTTTGTATACGACTTGTCTTTTATTTATATCGCGACGAAAATAATATGAAATCCTACAGAAATAAATCTGGAGGGATCGAAGAACCGTTGGTTGATGCGCCTGGCTCGTGATTTCAGGGTTTTGGCGATTTGATTTACGGTTTTTGGGGTAGCTTTTGATCTGCGTTTTGAGCAGATCGGGGACTGCCCTCCCGCTGGATGACTACGCGCTCGCGTTCAACCTTTCGAGGAAGAGGAAGCGGCGCATGTTGTAGACGATATTGGCCAGCCCGATCCTCATGGTGGCCCGGGTGATACCGACAGTTCGGATGAACAATCCCGTCTGTGATTTCTGGTCGGCAAAGACGTGCTCGACGCGTGATCGGATCACGGACTTTCCAGCATTCGATTTCTGGATATGTCGGGGCATAGGCTTGAGATGCGGCTTTTTTCTGTGAACCTTTGAGACAAAACCCTCTTTGTCCATGAAGTCCTCATTCGCTTTCGAGCGATAAGCTGTATCAGCCCAAACGCTTGAGGCCGTATTGGTTTTATCTAACAGCCCCTCTCTCAATCGCGCACCATCACTGGCGGCGGCATCCGTCGTCTTCCATTTTCGGATGAACCGAAACTTCCGGTCGATGGAGATGTGGGATTTGTAGCCAAAGAACGGGATGGCGAGATCGCTCGACGGTATGGTTCCATCGTCCTGCCGCTTCGCCTTCGTGAACTTAAGTGTCCATCGTGCATGACGATCCTTGTGCGACATCTTTGCGGGCTTGTCCTGCCAGTCTTCTGGAATACGTCCCGCCCGGAGATCCGCTTTCTCCCCTTTGGTATTGCGCTGCTTTGGCGCTGCCACCAGCGTGGCATCCAGGATCTGGCCGGACATCGGCAGATACCCAGCGTTACGCAGGGTGGCGTCAAAGCGCTCGAACAGCTTCTGGATGGCGCCTGCCTCGGTCAGACGCTCGCGAAACAGCCAGACCGTTTTGGCATCGGGCACCCGGTCCGACAGTCCCAGACCGAGGAAACGCATGAAGGACAGGCGGTCGTTGATCAGATATTCCGTTCGCTCGTCGGAGAGATTGTTCAGCGTCTGGATGACCAGGATCTTGAACATCAGCACCGGATCGAACGGGGGACGGCCGCCTTTGCTCCTGTCTGAATAGGCCAGAGCCTTCTCCAGATCAGGGCGGAACGCCTCAAAATCCACAGTCCGGGAAAATGCCTCCAACTGATCGCCAAGCCCGCTTAACCGGGCAAGCCGCTCGTCAACATCAAAGAAACCCGGCTGCTTCATGAGCCATCCCCCCAATCATCACACAAGGTATGGAATCACAGCCACCAATTCAGAGCCAAGGGGTTTTTCGAACCCTCCATTTGGCTACTATGGTGACTCTGTAACCATGCAGGTTTAGGAAGCCTGTTTAGGTTATCCCGGCTTTGCGCTGATGAAAGATGCGACGCACTTAGGTCCTCTGTTCGTTTCATTCCTCGTATGGAGGCAGTGTCGCAAGACTGACATCCCCGGATAGACAGGGGCTTCGGACTGGGCAACCTCATGATACCCTTCCCTTGCGAAACAGTCGTATCAAACGGTTTAATGACTGCTATGGCGTTAATCATCACCGAAACTGGAGTTAAAGCAGTATAGCCTTGACCATATGCATCTTCCCCTGACCCTCTAAACCGTAACCGTTCTTGGCTATTCGGGCCTTGCTCCAACCATGCTGTGTTCATTGTCACCTTTCGATTTCAACTAATACCAACCGTTGATTGCTATAACCCATGAGCCCAATTGCGCAGTCCGATTGACATGATGCGCCATGGTTGATTGACGAGCTGGTTCCAGGCATGGCAGGCGATATCAACGATATCGTCATAGGTTCTGAAGATCCTGTTTGAGAGCCATGTATTGCGCAGGAACTGCCAGAGATTTTCCACCGGGTTCAGTTCAGGAGCCCGGGGAGGCAGCGGGAGAATGGTGATATTGTAGGGAACATCCAGCTTCTGACTGGTATGCCATGCGGCCTGATCCACAATGAGGACGGCGTGAGCGCCCTGCGCGACCGTGCGTGAAATCTCCGCGAGATGGAGCTGCATGCCATGCAGGTTGCAGACAGGGAGCACGAGGTCTGCGGCCGCTCCCTTTTCAGGACAGATGGCCCCGAAAATCCACGCGGATCTGGTGCGCAGGTCAGCAACGGCCCGGGGCCGGGTGCCCCGTTTCGCCCACCGTCGGGTCAGCTTCGTTTTCTGGCCGATCCGCGCCTCGTCAGACCACCAGATTTCGATATCTTTTCCGGGATGTCTGGACCTGATCGCCGCCATGACACCGGGGAACTCTTTTTAAAAATGTCCTGGGCTTCTGTATCCTGGCGATAGTGCCGTGGCCGGGCTGTCAGCAGGCGGAACCCCTCGCGGCGTATGATCTGACCCAGACGCGTTTCCGACAGGCTGACGCCATAGGTCTCATGCAGCCACCCGCAGAGATCACACAGTCGCCAGCGGACAACACCATGCACCGCAGGGATGGGTCTTTCTTCGAGCCGGGTTTTCAGGGCAGACAGCATCTCCTGTGTCAGGCGGGCTTTCTGTCCCCCGCCATGACGATCCACAAGGCCATCCGGGCCATCCGCATTGAAACGCAGCACCCAGTCACGGATACTCTGACGGTCTGTCCCCGCAAGCAGGGCCGCCTCGCCGCGCGAGGCGCCATCATAAATCGCCGCAAGCGCCAACAGGCGACGCGACTGACCCGCATGCCGGCTTCTGCGCGCAAGGCGTCGCAACTCCGAACTATCATGATCGTCACGCAGGGATAGAGGGCTGCCCATCCAGAATGCCTCCTTCAGAGAATGGTCTGCATCCTATGAATCACATTTTTAAACCGATGGGTACCCCGTGAGTCAGGCCAAACAATGGTTGGTATAAGGTTGGTGGGGACGGGAGTCGTCAGTTCTCCCGGCGTTTGAAACGCACTTTCGATTCAGCGCCGAACCGGCGCACTCAGGTACACCCCATGATCGCCAACCAGCATGAGACCTGCCGGTATCTTCGCACGGTCGACATCCGCACCGGTCGGATGGCGCGACGACACGCCAGCCTTGAGAAAGGCCGGGTCAACAAGCTGATCATAGGTAGGGGAATGTTCGCTCGTGGCTTGCGCATGAGCGAGAAGACGCGCCACCAGGGCGTGGTCAAAATGAAGTTTCATTGCAGTATTCCTTCGTGTGACCCCCTTGCGAGGACACAAAAAAGGCGGAACACCGAAGTATCCCGCCTTAAGAAATAAGAACTGGCGCCTCTGGCCCGAGGGACGCCCGATGCCGTTGCCGGTCATTCATCTTCATCGTCATCAAAGAAACGAAGCGAGGCATCGACCGGGCCGTCCGCATCAAACAGGACGTAATCACAGTCGTGATTCCGGGCCAGGGCAAGAATGGCCCGCAGTGACCGCGACCCCGGCCAATCATGGGAGTATGGATCCAGCGGGACATGGACAAACCATCCGTGCGGGCCGGACAGGCAGGTCAGCCCAAAGGAGCCACCTGACCTTGCATATCTCTCAAGGTGTCCACGGTCCGACAGGGGGAGGTGGCCGGTGCTCAGGTCGAGGAATTTCCGGATCTGGAACGGCGCTAACATCGGGTTTCTCCCTGCTGGAGGATGAGGCGGGTCAGACCGGCCCGGCGCTCTCGCCGAATGCACCAGCGGGCAGGACCCATTGTTCGGGGGATGTGAGGACACGGCCACGCCAGCGGTGGCAGAGCGCGCGGCGCACCAGATCCGGGTGCCGGCGCACGGGGCCGTAAACCGTGCCGCCATTGGCCAGCGTGCCGAGGTCCCGGTCGCGTCGGATGGTGCAGCCAAATGCGCGTTCCCACTCACACAGCCGGGCGAACCGATCCGGGTCCACGTGCCGCAGCGTTGCAGCCTGATCAGCAGACATGAATACACATGTCAGGCAGGACAGACGGCCAAACCCGAGCTGATAGGGAAGCGGCGGGATCACGCCATGCCGACGCAGGATCTGCCAGACAGCCGCTTCACTCCAGGCATGTACCGGCCGCCAGTGATCGATATGCCGTCGGATCCGACCATCACGACAGTCTGCCCGGTGCCGCTCAAAGACAGCGTAACGGGCACGGTTCGCGGATTCCGCCGCGCGTTCTCCGGTTACAAACAGGGTCCGGGCATGACTGAAGCGCGCCTGGTTCCGCAGGGCGCCAGCCGCCTCGGCGTCCGTCGCCGTGACCCTGAAATCGCCGGCATCGGCTTCAAACAGGCGCTCAACCAGCGTGACACGAAAATCAGGCATTGCCGTCCTCCCTTACCAGGACAAATTCGCTCAGTGTCTTGGCTTCCCGCCATGGGCAGTGGCACACCATCACGTCCTTTCCGCAGATTTCGGCGACAGACCCACTTTCTCTCAGCCGGGCCAGCTCGGCCGACGTGACTCTGGGAACCGCCGTGAAAGCGGAAAATTCGACGACTGCCGCCTCCACGCTCTCATAGGGTCCCCGCCATCGGCGGGCCGCGGGCGGATAGATTTCAGGCGTCCGGATCAGAACCCCACCATCCGGGTGGAAACCCAGTTCAACCACATACCTGCCGATCAGACGCTTTTCCGTCACGTATTCATGGGTCATCACGGTTCTCCTTCGCCGACGCAGGTGAACGCGTAACCTGACGTTCTGGCTAAGCCCGGTTGGGGCGCATCGCAGAATTTCGCGGTCGACGTCCTGCCTGAGGCAGTTGCTGGCTCACCGCCCGACGTCACCATGGGGCGACGGGCCGTGAGCCAGAGCCTTACGGCGGCAACAGCCTCGCTCAGCTGAAACCTACAAACTCAACATGCGTCCTGAGGAATTCTTCAGGTGTCTGCGATGGCGGCGCCAGGCTTTCCGCCCTGCCGTGCGGCACGTCATCCTCCTGATCTGCCGCCAGGTCTGGGGATGCACCAGCCACTTCATCGAGCTCAATGCCCGACGCGGCAGGATCATCGGTTCCCGGGCTATCCGCCAGCGCACCAGCATCCGCGTCGTCTTCCAACTCGGTATCGTCGTCATGCGCCAAGTCCCCATCATCGTCATCCGCTCCGGATGGCGGGACGAGTCCTTCCGCGAAGGTGGCGTTCAGCGCTGCGACATCGACCTGGAAACGCGCTGCAGGATGCACCCAGATCCCCTGCCCGACATGGTCCATCAGGGCGCGGCGCATTTCCTTGCCGGTATTGCGCGGCAGGATGCCTTCCGCCTTTATGGCCTTCGTGATGCCGGGCTTGCTGAGCGTTTTCAGGAAGTCTTCATCCGCCATGGCGGGCAGATGGTCGTCCGCTTTCACGATATGGCCGACCAGGACACCCCAGTCGCCGCTATTCGTCGCGTTCTTCTCGCAGGACAGAACGGCTTTGAGCACGTCGACAGCAGCGCCACGCAGGAGCGCCTCGTCCAGCGCCATCTCGCCATCCTGGAACAGTCCGGCGGCGGCCACGAGCCGGCGTGACGGACGGCGCTGCGGGTAGTGTGCGTTGGAATCCCCATCCACCCGGACATTCTGCGCATTGAGGGCCGCGATCATCAGCCCGACCAGGACCCATGGATCGGCAGAGCCCCGCATGCCGTCCAATGCGGCATGCAGCGCCTGGGTGCGGAAACTGCCGATCATGTCAAAACCGCGCCCCGAAATATCGGGCCGTTCCCTCGGCCCTTCTGGCAGGGCTTCAATGACGGCGGATGGCGTCACGCGACCTGCCGCCTCGCTGCCCGGCAGGACGCACCAACCCTCGCGAACCTTGAGGCGATGATCAAGCCAGAAGAATTTCGTGGCGCCCTCGCGCTGCCAGTAGATCCGGACCATGCCGGGTTCGAAAACCGGCTCGCCGTTCTCGTCGCTCTGCACGATCAGTGCGTCTTCAGGCGTGTTCTGACCCAGCCACTGGCGCTGCGCCTTCTCATAGGCGAAGCCGTCATCGGTATAACGACCGTCCTTCCCGGCTTCACCGAACAGATCTTCCTGCCAGGCGATCCGGCAGCTTTTTGCAATGGCGTCATCGAACGAGGCCTCGTTTGCATAAAAACGGTCCTGCCGCAGGGCAGATGCAATCCGGTCCCAATCGGGGATGGCAGCACCGGGTTCCCAATTTCCGTCGGGCAGTTGCTCGCCCTCATCTTCGCAGGCTTCGACATCCTCGGGCGGCGACGAGCCAACCAGAAACCCGAAATGGCCCCAGACCTGTTCCTGCAGCGCGGTGGACGCAAGGGCGATACTCGCCAGTTCACGATTGCCGGGACCTTTGCCCGCCTCGATCCACGCCAGAATCTCGGGCAGGATGGCAGACAGGCGGCCGATCTGCTTCAGCTGCACCGGTGTGAGCATCAGCGCCTTGCAGATCGCGGTGTCATTCCACTTTTTTTCCTCCCGAAGCCTGGCGACAACCCGCCACTGTTCAACCTGGGTCATGGGCTGACGGATCATGTTCTCCGACGCGGCACGCATCCGGTCCAGTTCCACATCATCGCCTGCCACCGTCACCTGAATGGTTTTCAGGCCGGCCTTGACCGCGGCACGCCGGCGGCGATGCCCCGCAACGATCATCAGGCCGCCCGGGGTTTCGCGGACCAGAGGCGGGTGGATGATCCCGACGGCCTTGACGTTCAGCGCCAGCTGGCGCTCTTCCGCCTCGTTGGGAGCGGATTTCCGCGGGTTTTCGGGGTTGTCGAGCAGGGTTTTCGGATCAACTTCGCGCAGTTCCATGGTTTTTACTCCGTGTTCTCAGGACGCCTTTCCTGATGCACTCCGGCGGCCAGCACCGGGCTGGCGGGGCAAGGGCGCCGCGCAGCGGCGGCACCGGACCCGCGCGCAGGCGGCGCAGACGCCGAGCACGGGGAGGCGCCACCCCTTGCGGCGCCTGGCCGGAGATGGCAGCCCTTCTCAGGCTGCCATCTCTTCTTCCTTCTCCCTGTCCTCGGTGTCGTCATGCGCCGGGTCTTCATCGGTCGCGGTCGCCGCCAGATCGTCTTCCAGCGCTTTCAGCTCAGCGCGCTTTTCATCAAGCATCGCCTGTTCCGCGAACGGCAGGCCCAGACGGGCGCGGTAGGATGGCAGGCGATGCTGCGCTTCCTCCCGCATCCGGATTGCGTCACGGAGCGCATCATCGATCCGAAGCAGCGCATGTTCGAGCCGCGAGGTCAGCCCAAGGCCCTTCGTGTCGTCCTCGACGGCGATTTCAATGCGGCCTGAGCGCGCTTCCACAAACAGCGTCACGTCGACCGCGCGCTTTTCGCCGCGCATACGACGGCCTTGCCCTGCTTCACACATGACGGCGAACCCACCGATGCGTCCGAGGTTCCAGATCCCTGCCTCACCGTTCTTCGCGGCCAGGCGGACCTGGGACAGGAGCCATGACCCGGCCTTCTCGCGCTCGCTGACGTCCCCCTTGTCCCGACGCAATACGAACGCATCCCCCTTCGTGGGCTGACGGCTGGCAATATCCGCCTCGATAAGCGGGATCTGGCGCTCCGCGCCCGCAATCTCACGCTCGGCCCGGTCGATGGCACGTTTTACGGCGAACTGGTCGTCATAATGGGCGGCCGCGAGTCTCTCGAGCCGCGCAAGATCGGCCTCCAGCCCGGCTTTGTGCATCAGCCGGGCATCGCCTGAGGCGAGCGCCTTGGCCATGGCGAACTGGTTTCCCCCTTCCCCGCCAATGTCCTCAATCCGGCGGATGGAACGGTCACCTGACATCGCAAGGCCAATAAAGCGCTGCTTGCGTTCGAGGAGCTGCCAGTTGGTCGCGTCAACGGAACCCTGCTGGGCATAGGCGTAGAGTTCGATTTCCGCGTGCTGGTTGCCCTGCCGCTCGATGCGTCCCTCGCGCTGGATGATGTCGGAGACCAGCCACGGCACGTCGAGATGGTGCAGGGCCTTGAGGCGCTGCTGGGCGTTGACGCCGGTGCCCATGGTCGCCGTCGAGCCGATCAGGATCCGCTTGCGGCCGGCATTGAGATCACCGAACAGCTTCTGCTTCGCCGCACTCTTCCTGTAGTGCTGCATGAATGCGATTTCCGCGCGCGGCACGCCCAGGCGGATCAGTTCATCACGGATCCACGTATAGGCGGAAAAACCGCGTGTCTCCATCGCGCTCTCGGTGCCCAGATCCGAAAAGATCATCTGCACCGCCCCCGGCAGGTCGTACGGCCGACCGGTTTCAGGATCGCTGTAACGGCTTTCCGATGTCTCCTGCCAGATCCGGAACACGTTCCCGATCATCAGGTTCAGCTTCGATGTGTCGTCATGCGCGGCGAGAGGGGCGACGAAGCGCAGGTCGATCGCGGCATGACGGGCATCGGTGATGACGGACAGGAGGATGTCATCGCCCTTCTGGGGACGCCCCTGGCGTGCTTCGATAGCGTTGATGCGGGCCGCCAGCATCTTCTGGTAGGCCCTGAAGTTATCGTTTGTCGGCGCGACAATAATCTCGCGACGCCCGCCCCGGATCGCAGGCAGTTTCACGTACTGGCGCAGGTCATCGTGCTGCACGACATCCGCGAAGTCGCGATACATCGCCATGAGGTCGGCGACGTTGACGAACTCGGTGAAGCGCGTGACCGGCTTGTAAAGCCCGCTTGGCTGCAGTTCCAGTTCGGTACGGGTTTCGCCGAAATTGGCTGCCCAGGCATCGAATTCATGCAGGTAGCGCTTCTGCAGCGCCTCAAGATCCATATACCGGCTGACCGTCCACATTTCGGCCAGCGTATTGGTGATCGGGGAGCCGGACGCCATGATCAGCGGGCGTTCCGGATTTTTTGCCGCCAGGTAGCGCGTCTTCACGAAGAGATCCCAGGCCCGCTGCGAGCCGTTCGGATCGACCCCCTTGAGGTCGGACTGGTTGGTTGCAAAGCTCAGCTTCCGGAACTGCTGCGCTTCATCGACGAGGATCTGGTCGATGCCAATCTCTCCCAGATGCACGAGATCGTCCTTTCGAGCGGCAAGGCCTTCCAGCTTCGCCTGCATCTTCTCCTTCATGCTCTCGACCCGCTTGCGCGACAGGCGGTCGGCCGCGTCGACGCTTTCCAGCACGTCCTCGTAAGACGCGATCTGCGCCTCGATCATCTGGCGCTCGAAATCCCCCTCCACCGGGATGAACCTGAATGCATCATGCGTGATGATGATCGCATCCCAGTTTCCGGTCGCGGCCCGGGCGAGGAACCGCTGGCGCTTTGCCTTCACGAAGTTCGTCTCGTCGGCGACAAGGATCCGCGCGGTCGGGTAGAGCATGAGGAATTCGCGGGCCATCTGGGCGAGGCAGTGACCAGGGACGGCAATCATCGCCTTGCTGACCAGGCCAAGCCGCTTCTGCTCCATGACGGCCGCAACCATCGAGAAGGTCTTTCCCGAACCGACCGCGTGCGCGATATACGTGCCGCCCGCGGCGATGATCCGCCAGATGACCCGTTTCTGGTGGGGGCGCAGGCTGATCGTGGTGCTTGCACCGGACAGGCGCAGATGGGAGCCATCAAACGCGCGAGCCACGAGGTTGTTGTAGGTGTCGTTATACAGCCTGACCAGCCGCTCGGCCCGATCGCCATCCTGCCAGACCCATGTCTCGAACGCACGCCTGATCGCCGCCAGTTTTTCCTTTGCGGCTTCGGTCTCCTGTGTGTTCAGTTCGCGGTGCTCATTGCCATCGCCATCCCGCCAGACATCCCATATTTTTGGCGATGCCTGCGTCAGGGCATCTTCCAGCAGTTCGCCGGCATGTCGCCGTTCCGTTCCCCAGACTGACGTAGCCTCGGCCTTGCCCATGAACGCCCGTTTCTCCACGGTCCAGCAGGCGACCGCGGGCGCGTGATAGATGACCGTTTCGACCCCGAGCACCTCGGCGGTAAAGGCGATGATGTCGCTGACCGGCAACCACGGAGCGCCAAGGCGCGCGGTGATCTCAGACGGACGTAGATCGGCTGGCTGGACGGCTTCCAGCGCCGTGACGTTCCGGGCGTAGCGCCCATCGATCCGGGCCGCGTCGCGTGCCTCTTCCAGCTTGGTCCGCACGGCGCCGGAGAGCATTTCATCAGCCGTGACCCAGACATCGCGACCGTCCACACTCCGTACCGGATCGAGATAGACCGTATCCCCCAGTGCGGCCGCGACCTCAGCTTCGGACTTTCCCATGAGTTCCGCGATCCGCGGCATTTCCACGCCGCCTGTTTCATGCAGGCAGACGGCCAGGGCGTCGTGGGCGGAATGGATCTGGGGTTCGACAGGCGCATGAATGACCCGCTCCGAGAAAATTGGTCCCATCCGGCCTTTCTGTGTCGCCTCGTCGTATTCCTCGATGGACGAGACCAGCCAGACGTCGGGATCATCGTAAAATGGCGTGAGGTTTGGCCGCCGCTGGGTTTCGTTTTCGACCCCGGTTTCCGGATCGATCCTGACCGTCACATTCATCAGGTTGATCGGGCCGAACTGTCGGACAAAGCTGAAATAGGCACGCTTCAGATCACCCTGCAGGCGTCCGTAGGGCAGGTTCTCCAGCTGCGCCCGCAGGACTGCGCGTGCCGCATCCCGGACGGGTATCAGCGCGGTAATGATCCGGGCATGCTTCTGGAAGATGCCGTCCTTCTGATCCCCTTCCTGATGGCGACCGTCACAGCCTGTCCATCGCAGATCTGCTGCAGCACGCCTTTCGTGACGAAGTAGGAGCCCTCTTTCAGCTGGGCGCCATCGGCAGCCGTGCCGACCAGCACACCGGCTCCTGCCGGCCGGACAATGCGCTGGTCCAGGGGTTCCGGAAAGCGCACGTCCTGCCCGATCCGGCTCAGGGCCTCGGGCAACATTACATCGATCCTGAAGCCGTCAGTCGCGTTGCACGTGTAGTCGGGACCGAACTGGGTGGTGGTCCAGCCGTGGCGACCGAGCACCTGCTCCGGATGGTCGAGGAAGTAGCGATTGACGAGGAGCGGACCGTTACCCTGGTCGCTATCCGCAAGGGGGTCGGTCTCCAGCCAGGTCTCATCGTCGACCATGTCGCCGATCATGCGCTTGCGGAACACCACCACGTCCGTGCCGGCATCATCGCGCATCGCCCCGGCCGGAAGCCGGACCGCCCCCACGAGGTCAGCCATCTCGGCGATGGTCCGGCGCGCGGTGCTGTCCGTCTTGTCCAGCGTATGGCGGGACGTCACGAAAACTGCGATGCCGCCCGGGCGGAGTGCTTCGATGGATCGGGCGATGAAAAAGTCATGCAGGCTCAGGCCAAGCGGCCCCAGGCCTTCCGGGCCACGCACGGTGCGATTGGAAAAGGGTGGATTACCGATCGCAAGGTCATACCCGTCTGCGAGCTTCGCTGTCGTGAAATCTTCGCTGCGGATCCACTGGTTCGGATAGAGCCTGTGCGCAATCCTTGCCGTAATCGGATCATTCTCGATCCCGGTAAAGGCGATGCGTCCCTCGAGCCTTTCCGGTCGGGCCGCGATGAAAAGACCGGTCCCACAGCCGGGTTCAAGCACGGAACCGCCTCTGAAGCCCATCTGCAGCACTTTGTTCCAGAGTGCGTGCACGATCAGTTCAGGGGTAAAATGCGCATATTGTGTCGCGCGTTTCAGTCCTGCCCTTTCAACGTCTGTTGTGGAGGCATGGATCGCTTCGCCAATTTCTTCCCAGCCTGGGCGGGCGCTATCGCTTCCGGACGGAAACAGGTTGTTCGCCAGTTCTCCTGCTCCAAAGCCAATGAAGCGTGACAGGATGATCTGTTCGGGGGAAGAGGCGTTTCGGTCTGCTTCTTCAATCTCCTTGAGCAGCGCGATAGCCAGTGCATTGTCACGAGCCCGCTGTTTCCAGGTGTCAGCGAGGCCTCGGTCGGCCACCATATGAAAGTCGATCTTGGGAAGGGCCATCGCGGCCGGCAAGACAGGGGGCGAGCCATCTTCGCCTTCAAGTTCGCCCCAGAAAAGGTCGTTCTGGGTTTCTGCGAGAGCGGTTGTGCCGAAGAGGTTGAGCTGGAACGACATGGCCGTGCTCCGTACAAACGCCGGCGCCCGGTGCTGCTTCTGCAGGCCGGGATGTTTCCGGGTCAGGTTTTCGGGATGTCAGGAACGGGCGTGCTAGTCAGGTTGTGTCGCCTGATTACTCTTTCCTTCAGCTCTCATTGCAACCGGGTCGGGCGGTGCGGGGCAAGGGTGCCGCGTAGCGGCAGCACCGGACCCGCGCGCAGGCGACGCAGACGCCGAGCACGGGGAGGAGCCGCCCCTTGCGGCGTGCTGGTCGATCTGGTGCTTTTACATACTGGCTTATATTTCTATTATGGCTTTTTATTCTCGGTTTATTAGCTTTTGGATTCTCGAATCTAAATCATATCCCTAAAGGGGTGTTTCTCGATTGGTGTAGTTGCAGAGATTGCGACGTTAATTCAACGTCGAATAAGCTGCTTCTTCAAGGGGGAAAGCTGCTGCTTACATACCGGAAGGTAATGCGTCTTAGCGCGAACTGAAGATGGAATGCAAGGAAGGCAGACTTATCCCCAACGGTCGAGTTAGAAGGTTATTTTTAAACTGTTAAAAAGTTAAAGGCCGAAAAGCGCGTTTAATATCATTTGGTTAGGGCCTGTTTCTGTGCGCGATGTTCCGATAAGGCGTGCGCGATATTCCGAAAGAAAGCGTGCGCGATATTCCGTTGGGATGTGCGCGATGTTCCGATAAGACGTGCGTGATATTCCGAACGAGAATCGCGTTGCTGTGAATAATGGGAGTAATCATCGTCGACAGGGCAGAAGGCATACTTTGCGACCGTCAAGAACAACTGCAACAGGCCTCCAATTCTTGAGAATGGATATAGGGAAGAGAAAACTTCGGAATATCGCGCACGCCGGAAAAGGCATTAGGCCAGATATTCGGAATATCGCGCACATTAACGATCTTCACCTTGCTAATTCGGTCATCAAGTTCACGCCGATAGTTGCCCAAGGTGTTTACGAGGCGCAGTCTCTGCCCAAACGCCATGAATTCGGAACATCGCGCACGTTTAAGGTAGGTCTCTGGCGTTCGGACGTCCGTGCGTGTGATTCCTTGGGCGATGACAAGTTATGGCATCCGATAAGTAGCAGGCTTGATATCTTAGGTATTTTGCGCTTCACAGCAGCCTAGGAAAACAAACGCGACAGCGTCTCATGGTTCGGAACATCGCGCACATGTCCTGCTCATATTTTATCGCTAAGATTGTGATTCTCGATGTTCAAAAATCACTACGGGACGCCCTCCCCTTGGACCTACTTCGAGGGATAGCTGATAATCGGGGATAACGTCATCGCCTATAATTTTGAGAAGATCTCTTTTGAAAAATCGTAATTCGCGTGTAGTACCGATTTTCTTGGCGAGTTTATCTAGACTAATTTTCCATATTTCCTGGTTACCAAGATGCTTTCGTCCGATTTCATAAATACGGCGCCCCAGGCCACTATCGAGACTAAAATAAGTGGGGTTAATTGTCAGCACCCTGCGTTCCTTGACGAGGGCACGAAACATCCAGTCATTGAGCGTAATTTCAATGGCTGCCATAATTTTACGTCCAGTCGATGTTTTCCGCTCGACTACGCGCCATGTCTCTATCCAGCCAAACCCGCGCCGGTCGCGTTCGTCTGCAGATTCGATGGTTGTCATGATATTTGTAGATCTCAGACGATGAAGCGCATCGAGCAAAAGGTCGTAGCTGCGCTTACCTGTTCCTCGACCGGTGACGCGCAGGAGATCATGCGCAGCGAAGCGGACTGTATGGTCGACAGTCATTCCTCGCTCAATGCGTTCATTGATAAGAGAGACGACATAAAGAAGTATGTCTTTATCCCAAATCGTCGCAAGCCCTTTTGGGCCAGGTTCTATGGTAATTTGTATTTTCCCGTCGTCATATACCAGAGGCTCCATGCGCGGTTGCTTCTGGATGCTGAAGAACGGATATTCCATAAGGGCTCTGTCATCCTTTAACGGAGCCCCTATTAGGGAGTCGACAAACAGGTCAGCTTCGTTGCTAGCCATTATCTACCCCAGCCTTGCCTTTTGTGCGCGATGTTCCGAATGCAAACAAACCGGTTAATACAGCCAGGGTCAATGATTCTCTCGTCAGTGTTACGTATTTTCATCACCCAGCACCTGATCAATCTCGGCCCGGAGTCTTCGCAAGCGTTCACGGTCTTCCGAATTAAGCGGGAGTTGTTGGGCACGGACTTCACTTAGACGCTGGGCCATCCTGTCTACGGATGTAAACGTAAATCCAGAAGGTTTGCGGGTCGGTGCGGATTCTGGCCGTTCGAGGTCAGCTCGACCCAGTCGAATAGCTTTTACTGTGAGTTGTCCGGTTCTGGCTTGTTCAATGAGCTCTTGTTGTCTCACAGGATCCGGGACTCGTGCGAGTTCCACAAGGGTATTTCGTGCCACACCTCGCTCTGACGTCAACTCTTCAAGGATATCGGTTGGGAGCGTCAGGATTTTCAGGATAGAGCTAATTTCGCCGCGACTTTTTCCAAGAACTTCACCTGCCTGGCTCTGGTTCCAGCCTCTTTTTTCAATCAGTCGTTGGATGCCGGTTGCTTCTTCCAGAGGGTTTAGGTCCACTCTCTGAAGGTTCTCAATGAGCGCTGCGACTTCAGCATCACCGTCGTGTTCAATTGCAAGCATGCTGGACCAGCCAGCATGTTGCGCTGCTCGCCAACGGCGTTCGCCCGCGACTATGACCCATCGTTTGTCGGATTGTGAGTTCGTGACACGACGTACAAGAATGGGTTGAAGCTGTCCTTCAGCGACCATGGTTTCTGCTAGTGCTGCGATACTCTCGTCGTCGAAACTTTTTCGCGGTTGGTCCGGATCTGGCGCCACTTCTGTCAAAGGAACTTCGAATGTATGTCGAAATTTTCCGTCCTGGCGAACAAAACTGTTGCTGGCGTCGTCAATGAGACCAGCGGCTACGCCGAGAATAGGAGACGGGGCTTTTGTTTTGCGTCGGGTTGCCATCACGCATTACTTTCAGGCTGTTCGATATCTGCAAGCGGAAAATCTGTCTTCGTTTGGAGTGCTTGTGCCAGTCGAAGGTATGGTGCCGTTGCGGCTGCTGAAGAAGAGGACTCCAACGCAATCCTGCCTGCGCGTGCAGCATGACCGTACACAGCGCTTGAAGGCACGGGTTCCAGAACTGGAGCGCGGTCTTTCATCATGGAACATAAGTGTTGAAGGACTTCGCGGTCCACAGATTTGCGTGCGTTATATTGGGTCGGTAAAATACCAAGGAGTCGAAGCCCTGGATTCAGACGACGCTGGATCTTGCCGATGGTGCCGATAATCAGGCCAACGCCCATTGTGTCGTAAGGCTCGGTTCTCACAGGGACAATTGCATCATCGGCAGCAGCAAGGCTCATCCATGTAAGCATGCCGAGATTGGGAGGTGCATCGATCACGATCCAGTCGTAGTCCTCACGGACAGGATCAATGGCTTCCCGTAGCGCGGCGTCAAAACCGGGTTCTCTCCGGCCGTCCGTTTCGGCTAGGTCAATATGGCTGGCGATGAAATCGAAAGGCAGTTCGCGTCCGTCTGGTAGCGTGCCCGCCGCAACCACGATCTCAGAAAGGGGTTTTCCACCAAGGATGAGGTGAGCGGTCGTTTTGCCTTGATGATAAAGTTCAACACTGGCGCCAGCGAGTATCCCGGCTGTAGCTGTGGCTTGTGGATCCATATCAATGAGAAGAACGCGCCCTCCCAGTGATGACAACGCGTATGCGAGGTTGAGCGATGACGTTGTTTTCCCAACGCCGCCTTTTTGGTTTGCCAGCACAAGTATTCTTGCAGAATCTTGAACTGCGCCAGCCATATTACGTATCACCTCGGCGACATCATCCGGGATTGGTTCTTTATCGTTTTCCCACCGGCTAATCTTGGGCTTATCATAGCTTCGGCCAAGTCTGCGGTTGAGTTCATCTTTGATGTCGGCCTGACTTAATCGCAAAGTCAGTCGGCTATTTCGAAATGTTTGACCGTTCATTATGGCTTCCCCAGACAGACTTTTGATGCGTAAAATAGCATCAACGTCAACGATGATGGTTGATGTTGATTGTTATCAGTCTTTCTTGTCAAGGAAAAAATCGACGGCATATGGGCTGATATGAAGCCCTAAATTGGTCTTCGAGAGATACGATCAATGTTGCCTGCTTCTCGTCAAACATCTAATCCGGCCCAGGTGCGGCATGACTGAAGTGGCAACTTAGGACCATGTTATAGATTACTTGTGTCTTGAATGAGGCTTTGTCAAAGCGGACGAATCATTAAAACGAGGCATAAATCAGCCGAGGAGATAGCGATCAAAGATATAATGGAGGATGATATTTTGCTGTGCGACGTGTTACGATAGTCTTCTGGTTCTAGTTCATCCTTATGCTCAATGTTCGGACGTCAGAACATTCTCAGGCGGAATTTGTAAGATCATTCTTGGATGGGAGTAATACATTCCATCGCAAAATGCGTGAACTTCAGGGCATTGGAGCAGATGCTGATGTTCGGACGTCAGAACATCAGATGGCGCGTACCGGATTTTTATGAGCAGTGGTTCTGGACGTCGTTGGTCATCGAGATCGTGGTCGGTTCCTTGATTGCACTCCCCCCAAGTTCAGGAAACCTATCGAACATGCATTCACCCTGACTGGGGACTTGGATAATGCGTCGTTTTTCCTCATCGTCCACTACGAGCGATCGCAAGGCGTGCTATGTCGATGAGGGGGCAGCAACCAATTCCGCTGTCTTCATGTGGCCGACGTTTCATCCGAAAGATCGTCATGGAACGTACTCGCTGCAGTGAGACGTTCGCTGGACATGGTAAGACTGAGCATTGCCGCACCTTGGCGGCTCTAGCCTATGACAGCAAGACGGATCGCAGCATCGGGATAGACCAGGACGCTGCCATGGCGCTCATCCTCAAATGTTCAGGAGGCCGACCTGTTAATCATGTGGAGATGACGATACGGTACAAGCGGATCATCGACGTTCTTTTTCAAGGCATGAAAGAAGTGAGAGATAGGTCACGCTGCTACATATGCCGTTTTGCTTTGAACTAGTGTCCTGATCGAGAAGTTTATATGATTATCCTGATGGCAGGGGTAATCGAATGGGACGTGTAGCGGTTGCGATTGAACTGACGGCATTGGAGCGTCAGGAACTGGAATCTCTGGCAAGGGCGCGCAAGACGGGCCAGGCGCTTGCGCGGCGAGCCCGTATTGTCCTTGCCGCAGCCGATGGGCATGAGAACAAGGCGATCCGTGACCTGACGGGCGCGGACATCAACACGGTTGGCAAGTGGCGCCGGCGTTTTGCAACGGACCGTCTGGACGGGCTTTACGATGAACCCCGGCCGGGGACACCACGCTCGATCGGCGACGGGGAAATCGCGGAGACGATCCGCCGGACACTGGAAGAAACCCCGCGCGGTGCTACGCATTGGTCGCTGCGCTCGATGGCACAGGCCGTGGGATATGCACCGTCAACGATCCATCGCATCTGGAAAGCGTTCGGGTTACAGCCGCATCGAACAGAGACCTTCAAACTGTCGAACGACCCCCTCTTCGTGGAGAAGGTCCGCGACATCGTTGGTCTGTATATGGCACCGCCGGAGCGTGCGCTGGTACTGTGCGTGGATGAGAAGAGCCAGATCCAGGCGCTGGATCGCAGCCAGCCCATGCTCCCGATGCGGCCCGGCCAGGTCGAGCGGCGGACACATGACTATACCCGCCACGGTACGACCTCACTGTTCGCAGCTCTCGACATTGCCACCGGCACCATCATTGGAAAGTGTTATCCGAAGCACCGATCCACGGAATTCCGCAAATTCCTTGACCAGATCGAAACCAATGTGCCGACTGACCTCGATATCCATCTGGTGATGGATAACTATGCCACCCACAAGACGAAGCTGATCCGTGACTGGTTGGCCAGGCGCCCGCGCTGGCACGTTCATTTTACGCCGACCGGGGCCTCATGGATCAATCAGGTGGAGCGGTTTTTCGCTCTCGTCACTGAAAAGCAGATCAGGCGCGGCATTCACCGTTCGACCGAAGCCCTGGAGGCCGACATCAGGGCTTTCATCGCCGTCCATAACGAACAGCCCAAGCCCTTCAAATGGACCAGATCCGCCGACGACATCCTGCAGGCCGTCAAGCGATTCTGCCTCCGTACTACCAAAATCAGCGAAACTTCTCGATCAGGACACTAGGGCCAGCATACGTGTTCGATACGATGGGGAACTGATGGAACATATCCGCCGGATCTAGCGGGACAACCGTGCTGTTTATAGTGCGCGCAAGATCTGGCACGGCCTGCAGCGTGAGAAGTGGCAGGTTGCGCGTTGCACTGTCGAACGCCTGCGGGCGCCACTCGGCTATAGGCCTCCTGCCGAAGTCGAACGGGCCTTCTACGCAGATCAGAGCAGGCTTGATATCACTGCCTGATTATTGAACAAATCGTTCTCCGGTAAACCCGGGGCAGTTCATTCCCATCACGCTGTTTCCTCTGTTTGATTCCTCTTGACGTGTTGCGGTTGAAGGCGAGTTGAAGCGCTCCGGCGGCAGGGGTCAAGACAGTCTCAGAATCTCGATCTTCCCGGGTGCCGGGCCTTGATGCTGGCCGTGTCGATATAGGTCTCGACGACCTGAAGGCTTTTGTGCCGCGAGAAGCGCTTCAGCTCCAGGAGATCATACCCGTCTTTCGCCCCCGTGGTGATGGCCCCGCGGCGCAGGCTGTGCCCGCCAAAGTCCCCCTCGAGGTGGGTGTCGCCGCATCGCTTGCGGATGATGTCCGTGACCGCCCGGTCCGACAGGGCGTGCGGCCCGATCCTGGGCGGGGTCCCGACGGGAGTAGTGCCCGCCCTGCGGTCCCGCGCGGACCAGATGCGCCGGAAGACCGGACCTTCCGTGATCCCGGCCTGCCGGAGCCAGGTCTCGTATGCCAGAACCGGGCAGTTCCGGGTCAGGCCCCGCGGGATGCCGATCAGCGCGCCCTTGCGCTGGAGATCCCCCTTGGACCGGCCCAGCCGGATCTGCATGCCATCCTCGTCCACCGTAAGGTCGTCCGCTTTCAGTGCGGCAAGTTCGGAGCGTCGGAACGTACCGGCAAAACCGAGCAGAAGAATGGCCCGGTCCCGCGCACCGACCAGATCGTGGGGACTGATGGCCTCGACGACCCGGACCAGCCTGTCCCAGGTGAGCGCGGTTTTCTGGCGGGGCAGGGTCTCCTTTGCCTCCCGCCGGATGCCAGCAAGGGTTGCGGTCACCATCGGGTGGGCGGTGGGTACGGCAATCTGCGCCAGATGGTGCAGGTAGCGCAGGGCGGCACGATGCAGGTCGATGGTGCTGGTCCTGCGCCCCTGCAGCGCCATGTCGGCCAGATAGGCGGCAACATCCTCGCTGCGGGCCGGCAGGGCGGGCAGGGCATGACCGGCCGCCCAGCGACACCAGGACCGCACGGCAGCGCGATAGGTGCGCAGTGTGTTCTCGGCCTTGCTGCGGTGCATATAGGCATCGGCCGCCTGACGGGCCGTGGCCAGGCGGCCGTCATGTTCGGGTACGGGCTGTGCCGAGACGACGGAAAACCATTGCGCGACGGCAGCAGGTGGCTGGCCAACCGGCGCAGGGGGCGCTGCGTCTGCCGTCCCGGGACAGGCCCCTACGGGCTGGAGCGGCCGGAACCAGGCCAGGAAACAGGGGGTGCCATCATCGATTTCCAGCCCGACGGCCAGTTCAAACCCTGATGGGATATCGGCCACATGGTCCTGAGCCATCTGCTGGGCCGCCGACGCATACGGCACGTTCTGGGCGAGGGGGGTATCCGGGGAATAGGTACCGTCCGGCAATTCGATGCCGGCCAGACGCTGCCGCGTCAGGGGGTCAACACGGTCGTGCAGCGCGGCCTGCGCGCGCCTGCTGGCGCCGAGGATCCGGACGTCGCTCAGCATGGCAGGCTTGCCCGCGCGTATGGCCCCTGGCCGTCACTTGGGCAGCAGGGAAGGGGCACACAGACAGGCTTGGCGAAAAGGCTCGGAAACAGGCGCATTTTGGGATTTTTGTCGAAAACCCTTAATTATATTAGTGAATACCTATACATTTCAGCACGTTATTGATCCTCTTAATTATGCGAATGTCCCTTATTGGTGCGAAAAAAGCCCTTAATTACGTTACAAAGCACGATCACAGTTTTATCTACGTGTGGGTCCGCTTACGCCTCATGTCGGACATAAAAGTGGGTTGGCTCGCCTTTCGCATAACGGACATAGTCCGCGCAGTCCCCCGCTATCACTTGGAGCCGAGAGTGGGGTGATCGTTATGGGAAATAACCAGCAAGAATACAGGCGCTTAGGTTGGCCGTAGCAAGACACGCCCGAAGCCACTGGGCAGGGAGTATAATACTACGGGCTATCACCTTTGACCTATATGAGCCCATTTTCTGAGGCCGATGGATCGGATGGTCTGTGGCAGGGCGGTGAGGTTGTTCCATGCGGTGCATGCGGCTTCGATGATGTGTTCGATGCCGCTGAACACGGTGTTGGACAGCCAGTTGGCGCGTAGGAACTGCCAGATATTCTCGACCGGGTTCAGTTCGGGCGCGCGGGACGGCAGGAAGATCAGGCTGACGTTGCGCGGCAGTCTGAGTTTGGGTGTCGTATGCCAGCCGGCACGATCGAGCAGGACGACGGCATGCGCTCCGCGTGCGACGCAGCGTGAGATTTCCTCGATATGCAGTTGCATGCTGGCCGTGCCGGTAAACGGCAACACCAGGCCTGCCGCCTTGCCGAGTGCGGGGCAGATGGCGCCGAACAGCCAGGCATTCTCATAGCGTTGATCGGCAGGCTGGCGTGGTCGGGTGCCACGCCGCGCCCATTGCCGGACAAGACCGTTTTTCTGCCCGATGCGGGCCTCGTCCTGCCACCAGAGTTCAATCCGCCTGCCTCTGGGCAGATGCCCGGTGTGGGCGCTCAGGATCGTGGGGAAGTTTTTTTAAACGCGTCCATGACGGACGGATCCTGTCCGGGGTGACGCGGACGCGCGCTGACGTGGCTGAACCCAAGCCGCTTCAACAGGGCGGAGACATGGCGTTCGTGATAGGAGACGCCAAAACGCTCTTCGATGACCCGCTGAAGATCGACCCGACGCCAGCGCACCACGCCGTCCCGGGCACGGTCAGGCCCTGTCGTGACCAGCGCCGATAATTCTGCCAGTTGGTCCGCTGTCAGGCGGCAGACCGACCCGTTGCGCCACTGATCGTGCAAGCCATCCGGCCCCGCAGCATTGAACCGGTGCACCCAGTCCCGCAGGGTTTGCCGGTCCATCCCGCCGATCCGCGCCGCTTCGCCCCGGCTGGCACCGTCGCGCACCGCAGCCAGAGACAAAAGGCGCCGTGCAACATTCGCATCCCGCGTACGAGAGGCCAGACGCCGTAACGCAGAAGCCGTATAATCCGTCCGTAAGGCAATCGCACCAGCCATTCCCGATCCTCCCTCTCACGACAGAATCAGAACAGGCCCTTCGCGTCACTTCACAGATGAGTCAGCGACAGTAGCCCTTGGTATAAATCATTTGGATCGGGCAACGATGCTTTCGGTTTTCGGCCTTGACACGATGATGTTCGGTGCGGGCGGCAATCCAGATTTTCTGGACAGCGTCAAGATTCATGAAGGCAATTCCGAACCCAACCAGAAGGTCGAGTCAGACCGAATGGTGGCCGAGCGTGATACGGAAGCAGTTTTCATTCTGGGTTCTATTGGCATATCGGACATAATCTTCAAGTAGTTCTGTGCAGCAGTGGCCCATACCTGTCACTTGAACAAGGTTTCCGGAACTCCCGTTTCGTTTTCAGAAAAACTACCAAATTTGACAGCAAGAATAGGCAAAACAAACAGGTTAAGTATCATTGATGTCATGAGCCCTCCAAGAATGACAGCTGCCATAGGTCCTTCGATTTCCCGCCCAGGCGCATTCATATCAACAGCCAGAGGCGCCAGTCCAAGCGCCGTAACGAGCGATGTCATGAGTACGGGGACGACGCGGTCTCTGGCCCCCGGAGCGCTGTTGTTACTCCCCATGTGAGATGTTCCCGCTCGACCAAAGTCTCAAAATGCGAAATCATCATCACCGAATTCCGAAGCGTAATCCCGAATAGAGTAACGAAGCCGACTGTTGCCCCAAGAGTTAGCGTTGTGCCGGAAACAATGATTGCCAGAATGCCGCCGACAAATGCGAAGGGAAGATTGACGAGTATCAGAGCGAGATTGCGCCATCCTTGTGTGATTATTGAGAGCAGAATCATGACCGCTATGGCAGCGAGCCCGGAATTTATAAACAGTTCCTTGCGTGATTGTGATTCAGCTTCCGCTGCGGATGTAAACTGAACGTAGGTTCCAAGAGGCAGTTTGATATTTTTTGCTATAGCCGTGCGTGCGTCCTGAACGAAAGATTGAGTTGATCGTCCTGTAACATTTGCGGTGACAGTCTGTGTTCTCTGTGCTCCCAGATGTGACACCTGATAGCGACCGTTCGTCTCATATATGTCTGCGACAGCGCGGAGTGGTACGTAGTTTCCGTGAACAGTATGCAGTGGCAGGAAGCCGACAGACGCAACATCATTACGACTTGCGTCATCAAGACGAACCATAACATTAAAAGCCGCAGAACGCTCGTATATCTGCCCCACGGTTTCACCCTGCCAGGCTGTATGGATGGATCGGAGTACATCCGCCGACCGAAGCCCCCAGCGCTCCAGATCAGCAGGGCGTAGCCGAATAGCAAGTTCCGGAACACCAGGGGGTGCTTCTATCCGGACATCTGTTGCGCCATGTATCTGATGCAACATGCGGACAATATTATTTGCCTGGATATCCAATACATCCAGATCATCGCCAATAATATTGATTGCCACAGCCGAAGACGAACCAGAAAGGGTTTCGTTTACGCGCATCGTCAAAAAACTACTGACAGAAAAACTGGCCCCAACGAACCCGTCAAGCGCTTTGCGAACGCGGGCATCAATCTGTCGGGAAGCCTTCCCATCCACCTGATTCAAATCAACCTCAAACTCGCTGGTATGTGGTCCATACGTGTCCTCATCCAGCGAGGCGCGTCCGACTCTCTGAGCAACCGAACGGATTTCGGGAAGCTGACGAAGTTTTTCTGTAACCTGTCTACCTAATTTCAGAGACTGTTCCAGGGAAGTCCCCGGAGCAGCCGTCATATGAATGATAAGGTGACCTTCCTTGAAATCAGGAATGAAATCGCTTTCAAGGAATGGAAGGGCCGCAAACCCTATCAAGGTGGTCAGGATCATCCCGCCTATAACAAATCGGGGATGGCGCATTAATCTGGCCAGAAGACGTTCATAAGCTCTGGCGGTCCATCCTGCCAGGGGGGCTCTCTCCGGGTTTCTCCAGGCGTCGCCAAGAGCCATGCGCAGAGTGCAGGTACAACGGTTACAGCAGCGGCAAGAGAAGCCATGACCGCAAGAACATAAGCTGTTGCCAGTGGAGCAAACAGTCGTCCCGAAAGTCCGGGAAGGGCGATGACAGGCAAGAAAACGATAATGACAGCAAAGGTCGCGTAAACCACTGCACTGCGGACTTCAACGCATGCATCGAGTACGACGCGCGCTGTAGATGCGGGCTGGACCAGAAGCCGGTTCTCACGCAATCGGCGTGTAACATTTTCGACCCCGATCACGGCGTCATCCACGACCTCGCCGATGGCGATAGCAAGCCCCCCAGGGTCATGGCATTCAAAGTAACCCCGAGTGTCTCCAGCAACGACAGGGCTATCAGAATAGCCAAAGGTATGGTGGCGCAACAGATTGCAGCGGTTCGCAGGTCAAAAAGGAAAAGAAAGATTACGGCAACCACCAGAAAACCGCCCAGAAGCAATGCTCGTGTGGCATTCCCCAATGCGGTCGTAATGAAATTGGCGGGTCGGAACAGGTCAGCATGCAATGTAATCCCCTGTCCCTGCAATTGCGGGCGGAAATCGGTAAGTGCCGCCTCGATTTCCCGGGTCACAGCCATCGTATTGGCACCGTACTGTTCCCATATATTAACCACAATGCCTGTTTTTCCCTCGATACTGGCCGCGCCGAAGGCGGGAATAGGGGCTTCAGTTACAGTGGCAATACTGCCCAGTGTGACAGCACCATTATCAGAGCGGACAATCACAGTGCGGGCCAGACTTTCTGGCGTCAGGGCCTGACCGTCAGACTGAAGAACGACTCTTTGGTTCGGGGTATCAATAAAGCCGGCCCCCTGTATGCCAGTTGCTTCCTGGGCAGCCGCAAGGACGTCATCAAGTCCGATATGATGCAAGATGAGTTGGTCTGGATGTACCTGTATCTGGAGTGACCGACGCTCCCCGCCAAACACACTGACTCCAGCCACACCAGGCAACGCCAGCAGACGCGGCCTTAATGACCAGTCAGTAAGCGTGCGCAACTGCATGAGGGACTGTTGTTCCGACGTCAGACCAATCACCAGTACCAGACCGGCGGATGAGGTCAGTGGCGTCATAGTCGGAGCATGAACACCGGCTGGCAATTGCTGTGCAACAACATTCATTTGTTCCCCGACCAGTTGCCGGGCGCGATAAATATCGGTCGATGTCGCAAACAGGACGTTGACGACTGACAGTCCCTGAATCGAAGTCGATTGCACGCGCTGAATACCCGGGAGGCCGGTCAGGGCAATTTCCATTGGGCGACTAACCAATGTTTCGACCTGTTCCGGCGTAAAACCAGCGGCTTCGGTCTGGATCGTGACCCGTGGCGGAATGAATTCCGGAAACACATCATAGCTGGCATGTCTCAAGCCATACAGGCCATAGAAGAACAACAGACATGCGGTTGCGATAACCACGCCCCGGAAGCGGATCGAAAACCCGATAATAGCTGCCTGAAGGCTGAAAGAACGTCCCGTCATCAGTCGTCATCGTCTCCTGATTCAAGCTGAGCTCGGAATTCTTCAGACAGAAGTAATTGCGTACGCTCTACGACGATTTGCGTTTCGTGTGTGATTTGTCCTGGAGTATCTTGGATCAGGTAGCCACCTTCTCGGTCCGGCACGTCGGTCGTAAGGGGTAGGCGTGTAAATTTTCCGTGTCCGTTATCACGGTATATCCACGACTTACCTTGCAGCCAGATAATAGCTGATGCAGGTATCCGGATACCGGGACGTTCCTCTTCGGTAGGCAGGAGAACGGAAACATTCATGCCCGCGACAAGCTGACTTTCAGCCGACGCAAAATAGAAAAAGCTACGCCCCTGAATAGCAGGATCGGTCATGGTTACAGGAGACAAATAGTGGAGCATTGTCCCGTGTCCACCCGTGTTTCCATAATCGGTCACATCCGCCTGACTTGGTGGGGTTGGTAGATCCGTATCTGGTGGAAGGGTCACCTTGACCAAGACCACTTGTTGTTGAAGTAACTGTGTAATGAAAATTGTATTTTTTTCGGTAGCGTCAGATATGACCGAACCAAATTGCTGTCTGATAATATTAAGTGCGTTATTCACCCGGACCTGTTCTGCTTTTACCATAGCTGAGTTGGACTGAAATCTGGCTGTTGTCTCCTGGAATTGTTCCTGAGAGATATTCTGCCGGTCGCGATACAGTCCTTTGTCACGATCGAGTTTCGCACGGGCAAGCGTCTGCTGTGCCTGCATGCTCTCCAGCCGCGCTTTCATGTCAGCATAATCACTAACAAGAGTGATAAGTTGTGTTGCGTTCAGAACGTAACCATAGGCGGGAACCAACTTTCTCCAAGGCACGATGCTGGGTCGTGCAGAAGCGATGCCACTCTTCGTAACTGCTTCCGGGGAGACCGTCACGGTCGCCTCTGCGCCAAGAACCGAAACTGGTGGATCATCATCATCTGCAACAGCAATGTCCGCCACGTTTAGAACTAGGAAGACAGAAAGACCTACAAGAGGCAGCCAGAAGGCCCTCGCTTTCATGGTGAGTTCCTTTGGTTATTTTCAAGCAGGCCGGAAACCTGCGCGGCACTGGTGTGATCAAAAATGGGCTGCTGCATGCCATCTTCGATCTGACCTATGGCTTGCCGTTGCTGAATTTCTGCTTCAAGAAGAGCGGTCTCTGCTTGAATCTGCTCTATATGAGTCATAACCATCGTTGGTCGGTCGATTGCGCCTGACTGAAGGCGGTGCTGCATCTGGTTCAGCCTTACCCGTACGGTTTTGGCAAGTTCATCCGCCTGTAGCAGAATTGATGTCGTGCCGCGGTAATTGGCCGTAGCCTGCGAGATGGACTTAAACACCGTGTTCTCTGCACGCCGGAGACGAGCCGCCGCCTCATGCTCCTGCCCAACAGCTTCAGCTATGGGGCCTTCGTTCTGATTGAAAATCGGAATTTGCAGAGAGGGATTTACCTCAAAGCGATTTGAAATATCCCAGTTATAGGCGGGACTGATGGTGACATCGGGATAGCGTCGGGAAACTTCGACCCGTAGAGCCTGTCGGGCGGCGTCATAAGACGCAAGAAGTTCCCGCAGATCCGCGCGTTGCATTACGGCTTGGTATCTCATGTCCTGTGAATCGCGGTATTCCATGAGGTCGGGACAGACATCAAATGCTTTTGTATCAAGAGCAATGGAATCAAGTGCTTCGGCAGGAACCCCGATTGCTCCTGCCAGAGCTGCCTTACGGACGGCATACTCGCGCCGCAGATCACTGACAGACAACTCGGCATGGATCATTTCCGTCCGTACCTGCGATATTTCGAGAGCGGATGCTCGCCCCTGATCAAAACGTGCCTGTTCCAGGGTAAAGAGTTCGCGTTTAGCTGCCGCAGTCTCTTCCACAAGCTTGAGGCGCCCGGATACAGCCCAGACGCCGAGAAGAGCAGACCGCGTGTCGCTGCGTAGTTTCCATGCAGTATTGATGACTTCCCATTGCGCGACGGCAGCCCGATATCTGGCTTCTTTGATACGGTGATAACGCCTGCCGAAAAATTCGATCAGTATTGACGCGCCGTAGCCGACGTAATGAGCCGATGGGCCACCCAGCACCGTGAAACTGGGATTGGGCAGTTGACCGGCTGTCTTGATTCCAGCGCGAGCCGTTTCCAGTTCAGCTTTAGCTACAAGGATATCGGGATGAAAATACAAGGTAGCAAGCGTCAGGCGAGTGATGCCCCATGCGTTTTCCTGACTCGATACGTTTGGTCCGAGAACTTTTGTAATGAATTCTTGCAATCCGGCATCCGTAAATTGACGGCTGGAAAATTTCTGGACATCTGATTCCGGCGAAATATTTGAGTGATCACTATTTGTACAGCCACAGAGCAGGGGAAAAATCAGGAGAATGAATGCCGCATTATAGCGTGTGCGTCTCCTTACCTGCTTAATATATTCTAGAGTATTATATGATTTATACATTGATATGTCGTGATATATCTGATTTGTTATCTGTTAGTTCTACTCTCGATTGTCGCATAATCTGCACACCTCCACTAATACCAAGCATCGCAAGGATGGCAGCTACCGCAATATCCGGCCACGCAGAACGAGTGCCAAACACGCCCAGAGCTGCCAGCACAACGGCAACATTTCCGATCGCATCATTACGAGAGCAGATCCATACAGAACGGCGGTTGGCATCACCTTTCCGGTGTGTCCATAATATGAGGGCACAGGCCAGATTGACCGCGAGGGCAAGCAGACCAATGCCGCCCATTGCGTCTGGGTGAGGCGGATGGTTGCTGTTCATTACTATCCACCCAGCATTGGCCATTACCCATAGCCCAGCCATGAACAGGGTCAGGCCTTTCAGAAAGGCCGCGCCAACTCGCCATCGCAATGCCATTCCGGCAACACTGAGGCTTATTGCGTAGTTGGCGCTGTCGCCAAGGAAATCAATCGCGTCCGCCTGTACGGATGCAGATCCAACCGACACGCCAGCCCCAGCTTCAACGGCAAACATGCTGGCATTGAGAAAAAGCGCGATCAGGAGCGCTCTCCGCCATGATTTATTGATTGGTAGCGGCGTATCTGTGCATCCACCACAGCATCCTCCTGCCATCCAGCGCCTCCCTGACGAATCATCTGTTTTAATGTATGCTCCCTGTAGCAACTACAGGGTCAAGAGGCAGGGAATGCGATCGATTGGTGCCTTGGGGAAGGCGACGAATACCAAAGTCGAGACGATCCGCTATTACGAACGGATCGGTCTTCTGGCTCCGCCACAGCGGACCGATGGCAATTATCGCACTTATGATGATGAGGCACTCGCGAGACTGTCTTTTATTCGTCGATCTCGGGATCTGGGTTTTTCATTAGACCAGGTAAGAGCTCTATTATCCCTAACGGATCAGGGAACCCAGGATTGTAAGACAGTTGATAGAATTGCTCGTGACCATATGGCAGAAATTGAGCGCAAAATTGCGGATCTCATCGCATTGCGCCATGAACTTTCTACGATGATAGAATCATGCGGGGGAGGTAATATTTCAGAATGCCGAATTATTGAAGCACTTTCTCCGTTTGATAATTAGTTCTCCTGACTTTTTTCGCAGCCAGTCGATTCTGCATTTGACGGAAGATTACCCGAAATAGTTATACGGCCTCATCCTCACGTGTCAGAATCTGAAAAATCCTCATGGAAAATTCAAGGACTATACGTGCTCCCATGGTGGCAGTTTATGATCAGGCCAGTTCTGAAGCAGACATTCGGCTTCCCCCCCTTATCCACCTGCCTGCTCCGTCCATGTTGAACAGACAGACGGCCCACGCCTCGTTTCGGACGCCGAGCGCAGCCCTGAGTTTCCCCGACGCGGACATGGCTACATGGCGCGGGAGGATTGGGCTCTGTCAGACCCGCGCGGCTCGCCTATAGCTGTTGAGCCGCGTAATTTTCGCCCCACAGCTTCATCGCTTCCAGGACAGGCGCAAGCGTCCTGCCCCGCTCCGTGAGCGAGTATTCAACCCGGGGAGGCACTTCCGCGAACACCTCACGACGGATCACGCCATGTTCTTCCAACTGCCGGAGTTGGAGCGTGAGCGAGCGTTGCGTCACCCCACCAATCAGGCGGCGTAGTTCACCGAACCGCTTCGTCCCGCCGAGGAGATAATGAAGGATCAGCGGCTTCCATTTGCCGCCGGCAACTTCGACTGTGACTTCGACGGCACAGCGAAAAGGCTTCGGATCTGATGTCATAAGGCTATTAGTATACTATCTATCTCTATATATCAAATAAGTGCCTTCTTGCATAAAAGCCTGCATGTGAAGATTTTCTGCTCTGTAGCGTCCGCTTTGTGGCGTCCTCCAACAGTAGGAATTGATCATGCGTGCCATTTACTACGACCGCCAGAGTGCGGCGGACGATGTCCTGATCCTCGGCAATCTCCCGACTCCCTCGCCCAAGGCGGGCGACGTTCTCGTGCGCGTACACATGTCTGGCGTTAATCCGACCGATATGAAAGCACGGACCGGATTCTCGTCTGCTATGCCCTATGAACGCATCATTCCTCACCAGGATGGTGCCGGTGTGATCGAAGCTGTGGGCATGGGCGTCCCGGCATCGAGGATTGGGGAACGTGTGTGGATCTTTGAAGCGCAGGCAGGTCGTGCCGAGGGAACAGCGGCTGATTATGTCGTCGTTCCTTCCGCCAATGCGGTGCCGCTGCCGGCCACGACGTCGTATGAAATCGGCGCATCTCTTGGCATTCCGGCGTTGACCGCGCATCGCTGCCTCTTTGCCGACGGAGACCTCAAGGGCCGGCGGGTTCTGGTTCATGGCGGTGCCGGGGTGGTCGGATCGGCCGCGATCCATCTCGCCAAATGGGCGGGAGCGTGGGTTGCGACGACGGTCCGCAAACCGCAGCACGAGGCAATCGCACGTGAAGCTGGAGCTGATTTAGTCCTCAACCTGCGCGGCGAAGACGTCCCGGCCAGGATACGGGACGCCACGGCGGGCAAAGGCATTGATCGGATTGTCGACGTCAATCTCGTCGAGAACCTCGACCTGGATCTCGACTGTCTGGCGAACGGTGGAGTCATCAGCTCCTACGCGATGCGCGACGCGGCGGATGAAAGTTCGATCCCGCTGCTGCGCGCGATGATCGCCGGTGCCGTCTTCCGGTTCGTCTATATCTACACCGTGCCGTTGTCGGCCAAGCAGGCTGCTATCATCGACATCACCGCCTGTCTCGAAGCAAAAGCCTACAAGCCTGTGATTGGCCTGATCGTGCCCCTCCACCGCACAGCAGACTCACACACCGCTCTCGAACAGGGGGCCGTCACTGGCAAGGTACTTGTTCGGGTGGTCGACTGATAAGGCGGCAAGGCAACTCCGGCTTATCCTCGCCGCACAGCTGTCATTCGGCTTCCATCAGACCGTCTCGTTCGGGGATTCCGGGCTTTAGCGGATATCTGTGCCCGTTCTATGTAACGCCCCCTGTGGGTGACAGACCGATGGTGAAAGACCTTGCGCGCGCATGGACCGCGTCCGGCCTAGGCCTGTGATCGACAGTGTGTTTCCCTTTGCTCGGGCAAGGGAGGCATTTGACCATCTCATGACTGGTAGCCATGTCGGGAAAATTGTCATTGCCCTCTCGGACTAACCCACGCGATAATGGTTCTCTATATTGCTCCGATGGCATGACGGCTGTCCTGGCGTGTCCAGTTGCACATTCAGATGAACCGTAGTCGGACGGTCCGCTTACCCCCATTCCGGACGCAGCCTCAACTGCGATCAGCAAAGAGATAATGGAACGATACATTTTGCTTATGAACCTATTGGCTCCGGATCGAACGGATGTGGGTCTGGTCGGATCGCTTTAAACAGTGAGTGATAGAACTACGTGAACTTAACTCTTTGGAGAGGACATTAACGCGACGAAGTGGCGTGATGACCTGGACGGAGCACCCAACCATTAATCTGTATCGATCATTATTGCACGGATTGTATGGTATATGGTCGAATGGAATCTCATCGAATATATGGAAATTCCATCCCATGTCCGCATACCCCTATCTCGCCCACTGGAAAGAAGAGATCAGCCGGAGTCGGAACGCGATTTACATGACGCTGGCCGATGCCCTGGCGCTTTCCATCCGCAAGGGCGACCTGCGGGAAGGGGACAGGCTACCGCCACAGCGAACGATCGCAGAATATCTTGGCACCAATCTGACGACCGTGACCCGCGCCTTTACCGAGGCCCGCCGACGCGGTCTGATTGACGCAACGGTCGGGCGGGGCACTTTTGTGCGTGTCGGTGCGGGGGAAAGCCACTGGCGCCATACGGGACCGGCTGTGGTGGATCTGACCATGAACCTGCCGCCGATCCCGCAGGATCCGCCGCTTCAGCGGCTTATCCAGAGCGATATTACGGCCATCCTGAAGCAGCAGGATCTGAACAGCCTGATGTCATACCGGGTGACGGGTGGCACTCTGGAGGAGCGCCAGCTTGGCGCGAAATGGATCGCGCCCGTGATCGGCCAGCGGCGAACGGACGAAATTCTTGTCTCACCGGGTGCCCAGAGCGCTCTGGCGGCCATTGTCAGCACCCATACCCAGCCCGGCGATGTCATTGTCACCGACCGTATTGCCTATCCGGGCATCCGGACCATAGCAGCGCAGTTTGACCTTATTCTGGTTGGTGTGGATAGCGACATGGAAGGCATGATGCCGGACCAGTTGGATCGGGTCTGCGCCGAACATCATCCCCGGCTACTTTACTGTATCCCGACCATCCACAATCCCACCACGGCCACCATGTCGCTGCAAAGGCGCAGGGACATCCTGAAGGTCGCCCAGCGCCATCATCTGCATATTGCGGAAGATGATCCCTACAGCCTGCTGATGGACAACCCGCTCCCGGCGCTGGCGGCCCTCGACCATAGCCGTGTCAGCTACGTGGCCACCCTCGCCAAGACGCTCAGCCCCGGCCTGCGCACGGCCTATGTTGCCCTGCCCAATGCGGACATGACCCGGCGCGTTACGGCAGCCATCCGGGCGATCGCGCTCACCAATGCCGGTCTGCTCAGCGCGCTCACGGCGCGATGGATGCAGACGGAGCAGGCGCATACAATCCTGCATGCCATCCGCAAGGAGCTGCGCCTGCGCCAGTCCATTGCCCGCAAGGTTCTGGGTGAGGGGCACTGCATGAACCCCGACGGCCCGCATGTGTGGCTGAAATTGCCGGACTGGTGGGGCAGTGCGGATTTTGTGGCGTATGCCCGCAGGCAAGGCCTGGCGCTGGTGCCCAGCACCGTTTTCACCATCAGCGGCGAGCCGCCGCAGCGGGCGCGCATTGCATTGGGCAGCGCACCGGATGCTGCAAGCCTTGAGGAATCCCTGCATGGCGTGCTGTCGGTCCTGCAACACAAACGCTCACCCGGCTTCGCTGATATTGTGTGACCTGCGCGCAGTGTCTGGAATCGATCGGAACATCTGATTCCGGGGTGCGCCATGCGGGCATATGGAAAAACAAAAAGGCACTTCATTCACGACTGCGTGATTATAAAATCAAGCTAAAACAGATTCTTATGGATGCCCCTTACGATTGTATGGTTGTCGTATATTTTTTGTATGTCTCTGTTTTGGCAGGATGGCGGCATGTGATCTGATTTGATCCGTTTGTACCCTTTTCATGAGGCATATAATATTTTGGCTCTCTGCCATCCCGTGCCACGTTTGCCTCGGCAACACGGTCAGCCCCGGCTCCCTGCCGGAGACCGCAGCACACGGGAGAGATACCATGCCGAAAGTCGAACACGCTCCGTACAAAGACGGCGACTGTTTCGTCAATTATGAAAACAAGGTCTTTGAGGACATCAAAGCCAAACCCGGCGAAAAAGCCCTCATAACCTTCCACACCGTCGCCAATGAAGGCTCGGTCGGGTTCGTAAACCTGCTGCAGGCCACCCGCCTGATCCGCAAGGGCTTCGAGACGTCGGTGCTGCTGTATGGGCCGGGCGTGACCCTTGGTGTGCAGCGCGGCTTTCCCCGTCTGGGCGACGAAGCCTTTCCGGGGCACATGAACTGCAACAAGCAGATCGCAAAAATCCTCGAAGAGGGCGGCAAAGTCTATGCCTGCCGCTTCGCGCTTCAGGCCCTCTATGGCTACGGCGAGCAGAACCTGATCCCCGGCATCACGCCCATCAATCCGCAGGACGTGCTCGACATCATCCTGCTGGCCCGTCGCGACAACGCCTTCATCCTCAATACCTGGACCCTCTAAAGGCCGAAGGGAGGACCGCAAGCCATGTCCCGTATCGTTCGCGCCGCAGCCATCCAGATCAGCCCCGTCCTTGGTGACGATGGTCTGGGGACTGCCCGGAAAGTCTGTCAGGCCATCCGCGAGGCCGCCGAAAAAGGCGTGAAACTGGCGGTCTTTCCTGAAACCTTCGTGCCCTATTACCCCTATTTCTCGTTCATCCAGCCGGCTTTCCGCTTCGGTGGGGAGCATCTGGAACTCTACGAACGCGCTGTCGTCATTCCCGGTCCGGTCACCGACATGGTGGCAGAGGCTGCGCGCCAGACCGGCATGGTCGTCGTGCTGGGCGTAAACGAGCGCGATTTTGGCACGCTCTACAACACCCAGATTATCTTCGACGCTACGGGTGAAATCCTGCTCAAACGCCGCAAGATCACGCCCACCTACCATGAGCGCATGGTCTGGGGGCAGGGCGATGGTTCCGGGCTGAAAGTGGTAGAGAGTGCGGTCGGTCGCATCGGCGCACTGGCCTGCTGGGAGCATTACAATCCGCTCGCCCGCTACGCGCTGATGACCCAGCACGAGGAAATCCATTGCGCCCAGTTCCCCGGCTCGCTGGTAGGGCAGATATTTGCCGACCAGATGGAAGTCACCATCCGGCATCATGCGCTGGAATCCGGCTGCTTTGTGGTGAACGCTACGGGTTGGCTGACGGAAGAGCAGATCAAGGAAATAGCGGGCGACCCTGCGCTGGAAGGGCCGCTGCGGGGTGGATGCTTCACGGCCATCGTCTCGCCTGAAGGGAAGCTGCTCGGCACACCGCTGACGGAAGGCGAGGGGATGGTGATTGCCGATCTTGATTTCGCTCTTATCACCAAGCGCAAACGGATGATGGACTCTGTAGGACATTATGCACGACCTGAACTGCTTAGTCTGCTTCAGGATCGGCGGCCTGCCCGTACCGTTCATTACGTTGGTGAAGCCGATCCGGTTCCCACATCTACAGATGAGGCTGCGTCATGACCATTCCGACGCTCGGTACACTTTCTGGTCGCAAGCTCGTTACCGATCTCCAGTCCTTTGGACTGCAGATCGGCGAGCAGACCGGCGGCATTGCCCGCAAGGGAGGCGCTGGTCCTTCGGATCACAAGACGATCACCATTGCGGGCCAGACCGTCATGGTTCCGGTCTATACGTCTGGCGCGCAGCATTCACCGTTTCAGGCCAGCCCGCCAGACCAGCACGGGACCAGCATGCTGCTACGCGATGGGCGGGCAGTAGGTACGATCCATTTCCCGGCTGCCCCGCGCTTTTACGGGCTGAGCACGACAGACGGTATTCCCTACTGGAAGATCGCGCTACTGCATGGCCGTGACACGCTGGCGACCACGGTGCACCAGACCTGCATCCGCTATGCCGACCGGCGCACATCCTGCCAGTTTTGCGCCATTGGCCAATCGCTGGAGGCGGACCGGACGATCGCTTACAAGACACCGGCGCAGCTTGCCGAAGTTGCCAAAGCTGCTGTGGAACTGGACGGCGTGCGCGACATGGTGCTGACGACCGGCACGCCCAATGTGGTTGATCGGGGTGCTGCCGTGCTGGCGGAGTCAGCGCGTGCCATCAAGGCGGCGGTGGATCTGCCGCTTCAGGTTCAGTGCGAGCCGCCACGTGATCACGGCTGGTTCCAGCGTTTGCGGGAAGCCGGAGCCGATAGTCTGGGTATGCATCTCGAAGCCGCTACGCAGGTAGTGCGTGAGAAGATCATGCCGGGCAAGGCCACGGTCAGCGTCGATCGCTATATGGACGCCTTTGCTTCCGCCGTACCGATCTTCGGGCGCGGGCAGGTTAATACCTACATTCTGGCAGGCCTTGGCGACAGCGCCGAAGATATTCTGGCTCTGGCTGAACGGCTGATCGCACTTGGGGTCTATCCCTTCGTGGTGCCGTTCGTACCCATTTCCGGCACACCGCTGGAAAATCACGCACCGCCTTCCGCCGACTTCATGAAGTCCGTACTCGCACCGCTTGGGCGGATGTTGCGGGATGCGAACATGAAATCCACCGACATCCGCGCCGGGTGTGGCCGGTGTGGCGCCTGTTCCTCCCTTTCGGCTTACGAATAATGACAGCGATCCTCGAAGGCGTGGACGACCGCCCGTTCATCCCGACCGAATATGTCGTGCGGCTGGCCCGCACGCCGTGGGAACGGGCTGGCTACCATGCGCTGCGCCGCGACGTGTTCTGCACCGAACAGCAGGTCTTTGCCGATGATGACCGGGACGCAATCGACGCGGTTGCCATTCCCATCATCGCGGCGTGCTGCATGGCGGGCATGCCGGACCGGGTGGTGGGCGCCGTGCGCATCCATGAAGCTGAGCCCGGCGTCTGGCGCGGCTCCCGTCTGGCCGTCCATGAAGACCATCGCAAACTGGGACGGATCGGCGCGGAACTCATCCGCATGGCGGTCAGCACGGCGCACGGGCTTGGGGCCACGCGGTTCCTGGCCCAGGTACAGGAACAGAACGTGCTGTTCTTCCGTCGCCTGTACTGGAAAAGCCTTGGAGCCATGACCCTGCATGGGCTGCCACATCACGACATGCAGGCCGACCTCTCACGCTATCCGGCGCATGGTCAGGATCAGACCTGGCTGCTGCGCCCGCAGCCCCGTAACCGGCAGGTGGCATGATGGCACACGAACTGACGACACTGCTGCGCACGCTTCGACACGGTCGGGCCCTTGCGGGCAAGCAGGATATTGCCGAAACCGTCGCAATTCTTGGTCGGGACACAAGCGATGGTATCCGCCTAGGAGATGACTGCGCCGCCATACCGGATGGCGATGGCTATCTCCTGCTGGCCAGCGAGGGGTTTCAGGACAGCTTTGTCCGCTCAATGCCGTGGTTTGCCGGGTATTGCGGCGTGATGGTCAATATCAGTGACATCGCGGCGATGGGCGGTCGCCCTGTAGCTGTAGTGGACGCGCTGTGGAGCGATACGTCCGAGGCGGCCGCGTCCATTCTGACTGGTCTGCATGAAGGTGCGCGCACCTATGGCGTGCCGGTTGTCGGCGGCCATACCAACATGCGCAGCACCCATAATTCGCTGTCAGTCGCGATCCTTGGCCGTGCCCGTCATCTGCTGACCAGTTTCGATGCCCGACCGGGCGAAGTCCTGATCGCCGCCATCGACCTGCGCGGCCGCTGGCACGACCCGCACCCGTTCTGGGATGCCAGTTCCGCACTGTGTCATACTGAGGGGGCGGCACGCCTTCGAGATGATCTCGATCTCTTGCCCGGCATTGCCGAGGACGGGTTGAGCCGCGCTGCCAAGGATATCAGCATGGCCGGACTGCTGGGCACCGCGCTCATGCTGGCCGAATGTTCGGGTATCGGCATGACCATCACGCTCGATGACATTCCACGTCCCGACGATGCACCAATGGAACGCTGGCTGTCCGCATTCCCCAGCTATGGCTATCTGCTGACAGCCCGGCCCGAGGATGCCCGGGCAATTATCGCACGTTTTCAGGCACGCGGGATCACTGCCGCCATCATCGGACAGTGCGATATGACACGACGCCTTGATATCATATGGGACGGGGAGAAAGAAACCTTCTGGGATCTCGCCCGGACGCCGCTCATGGGGTTTGTGTCATGAGTCTGTCCATTGGCATCCTGACCCATTCGACCAATCCGCGCGGTGGTGTGGTGCACGGCATGGCGCTGGCGGAAGCCCTGTGTGACGCGGGCCATGACGCAACGCTGATTGCGCCGGATGTAACCGGGGCCGGTTTCTTCCGCACGCCCCGCTGCGCCACAAACTGCATCCCGGCCGTGCCTGAGACCGACCTGCCAACGCTGGTGGAACGCCGCATTGGCGAGATCAGGGACGCCCTGCGTGGGCAGCATTTTGACGTGCTGCATGCGCAGGACCCGATCAGCGCCAATGCACTGGCCGAACTGGTGGAAGAGGGACGGATACCGGGCTTTGCCCGCACGGTCCACCATCTTGACCATTTCACGCACCCGGTCCTTGCCGCGCGGCAGGAACGGGGGATCAGGGCGGCGGCCGAACTGTTTACCGTCAGCACAATGTGGGAAGATGTCCTGCGCAACGACCATGGCCGCGAAGCCCCGGTCGTGGGCAACGGGGTTGATCCCGTGCGCTTTTCGCCCGTAGAAACCGCGCACGATGCCACGTTGCGGGCGCGGTATCATCTGCCTGCGGGCCAGCGCCTGATCCTGTCCGTGGGCGGGATCGAGCGGCGCAAGAACACGTTGCAACTGCTCGACGCATTTCTGGCCCTTCGCCGCGAGCGGCCTGATGTGCATCTGGTGGTAGCAGGCGGGGCCTCGCTGCTGGATCATTCCACCTACCGCACCCGGTTCATGGCGCGTCTGCGCGAAAGCGGTGCGGCCGATCATGTCACCATTACCGGGCCGGTTGCGGATGAGGACATGCCTTCATTCTACCGGCAGGCGGACGTGCTGGCCTATCCATCCGTAACCGAAGGGTTCGGGCTGTGCCCGCTGGAAGCCCTGGCCTGCGGCACGCCTGTTATTGTGCCGGCAATCACACCTTTCACGGAGCATTTTTCGGCAACGGATGCGCTGTGGTGCCAACCGGCGCGCCCCGACACCTTGTTCATGGCGTTGCGCGACGCCCTGCGCGTCGAAAGCCGTGACCATTTCCGGGCTAGCGGCCCCGCAGCGGCCCGCCGTTTCGACTGGAGCCACGTCGCCAGTCGGCACCTCCCCGCATATCGGTGTCTGGCAACGCGGTCGCGCACTGATGCCATTGCTTCAGGAGCTCTTTCACCATGCCCGAAATGACCTTTCGTGTGCGCTGGCCCGATGGGAAGGAGACTGACTGTTACTCCCCGTCGCTGGTCATAAGGGACCACTTCACGCCCGGTCAGGATTATCCGGTCCGGGAGTTTCTTGAAAAGGCGGACACCGCCCTGACGGACGCCAGCGAGCGGGTTCGCGCCCGCTACGGCTTCCCATGCAGCCGCGCCCTTGGCCAGCTTCAGGCCATAAGGCAGGCCGGTGCGCCTTTTCTGAACCAGTCCGACGCGCAGGTGCGCGTCCTGTCTTTCAGTTATTGAAACGAAAAGAACGACCATGACACAGAACGAGAAAAGCATCCCCGTTATCATCGTGGGCGGCGGACAGGCCGGGCTCTCCATGAGCTGGTATCTCTGCCGCGAGAAAGTGGAGCACATCGTCTTTGAGGCAAAGACGGCCTGCCATTCGTGGGACGATGAACGCTGGGACAATTTTTGCCTGGTCACACCCAACTGGCAGTGCGAACTTCCCGGTCATCCCTACAAGGGGAAAGACCCGCACGGCTTCATGGTGAAGCAGGAAATTATTGACTACGTGAAGGGCTTTGTCGCCTCCTTCAATCCGCCCCTGCGCGAGCACACAGCCGTTACCTCCATCACCCGCCATGAAGGTGGTGGCTATCGCGTGGTGGCAGGTGGTGAGACGTGGCACGCGAAGCATGTGGTCATCGCATCGGGCGCGTATCAGGATGCGGTGATCCCCGGTTACGCCAGCGCGATCGACCCTGCCATCCATCAGGTTCACTCGCAGGATTACCGCAACGCGGCCCAGCTGCCTGAAGGGGCTGTGCTGGTCGTGGGCAGCGGCCAGTCCGGCGCGCAGATTGTCGAGGACCTGTTCCTTGAAAAACGCAAGGTCCACCTTTGCGTCGGCTCCGCCCCGCGCGTCTCGCGCTTCTACCGTGGCCGCGACGTGGTGGACTGGCTTGCGGACATGCATTTCTATGATCTGACGGTGGATAATCACCCCCTGCGTGACGGCGCACGCGACAAGACCAATCATTACGTCACGGGCCGAAATGGAGGCCATGATCTTGATCTGCGGCTCTTTGCCAAGGAGGGCGTGGGCCTGCATGGCACGCTTGAGACCATTCGTGACGAAATCGCGCACTTCGCGCCGGATCTTGCGGAAAACCTTGATGATGCGGACAAGACCAATGCCGATATCAAGAAATCCATTGACGCCTACATTGCTCGTGAAGGGATTAGTGCTCCCACCGAAGCGCCCTATGTACCCGTCTGGGAGCCCGATGGTAGCAACGCGCCACTGGACCTGAAGGCCGCGGGCATCACCTCGATCGTCTGGTGCATTGGCTTCCGACCGAACTATCGCTGGATTGACGTGCCGGTCTTCAACGGGGCCAACAAGCCGGTCTGGCATCGCGGCGTGACCGACGCGCCGGGATTCTACTTCCTCGGCCTGCCGTGGCTGCACACATGGGGATCGGGACGGTTCTCCGGTGTCTCGCGTGATGCGGCGTGGCTGGCCAGCCAGATCACCGGCAAAGACGTGCCCGTAGCCTGAACGGAGGTAAGCGCCATGCTTCCATGGACCACATATGAAGTGATGTATGACTCAGCCCTGAACCAGCCTGAGACATTCTGGCTGGATGCGGCACAGCGCGTCACATGGAAGCATCCGCCAGTGACCGCATGCAGGGCACGGGCGGATGGCTGGCATGACTGGTTTCCTGACGCCACGCTCAACACCTGCCACAATGCCGTGGACCGGCATGTTGAAAATGGTCGCGGCGGACAGACCGCCCTGATCTGGCATTCCTGCGCCACCAGGGAACGGAAGGTGGTAACTTACCGGGAACTCCAGGGTAGGGTAGCCGGGTTTGCCGGTAGTCTGCGCTCGCTCGGGGTGGAAAAAGGCGACCGTGTCCTGATCGTCATGCCGACCATGATCGAAACGACTATTGCCATGCTGGCCTGTGCGCGGATCGGTGCCGTACATGTCGTGGTTTTTGCGGGTTATGCCGGGCCTGAACTGGCGCGCCGGATTGATGACGTGGCGCCGAAAGTCATCATCACCGCCAGTTGCAGCTTTCAGGGGCAAACACCCGTTCCATCCGTACCTGCCCTGAATGAGGCGCTGGCCAAAACAGCGCATAGACCGCAGGCCTGCGTGATCGTGCAGCGCAAAGTCTGTCCGGCCTCACTTCTGCCGGTGCGGGATCATGATTTCCATATGCTGGAACTCTCCGCGCCAGCAGAGCCGGCCCTGCTGCGTTCCGAAGATCCTCTCTATATTCTTCACACATCTGGCACGTCAGGTCATGCGAAAGGTATTGTGCGTGACAATGGCGGTCATGCCGTAGCCCTCGCGCTGTCAATGGAACTTATCTATGGCTGTAAACCCGGCGATACTTTCTTCACCACATCGGATCTGGGCTGGGTCGTCGGCCATTCCTATGGCGTCTATGCGCCGCTGATTAGCGGTTGCACCAGCGTAATCGTGGAAGGGGGCGCATCTGCTTCCGTCATTCACGCGCTCTGTCATGAGCACGCGGTGAAATGCCTGTTCACGACGCCAACACAGATGCGACTCATGCGACAGGAAAGCCGTCATCTGTCAGGAGCGATCCTGCCCGCACTGGCCCGCATTTTCGTGGCCGGGGAGTATGCAGACCCGACCCTGCTGGACTGGGCGCGGTCTCATTTTCGCAAACCCGTGGTCAATCACTGGTGGCAGACCGAAACCGGGTGGAGCATCACAGCCCATTTCTTTGGCCTGCCCGAGCGCGAGCCGGTCTCGCTTATGAATGACATTGGGCGGCCCGCACCGGGATTTCGCCCGGCCATCGTGCCGTCCATGCCGGGTGAACAGTGCGGGGAGATTGTCCTGTCCCTACCGCTGCCACCCGGCTGCCTGGCTGGCGTATGGAAGGATGGAGCGATCCATGTTCCCACAGCTTACCTGGACGAGACCGGCCAGTATTATCGTACCTTCGACGAAGGCATGATCGAGGCCAGCCGCGCCGTGCATATGCTCGGGCGTTCCGATGATGTCATCAAGGTCGCAGGACGGCGGATTTCCGGCGTGCAGGTCGAAAAGATCATCGCCACCCATCCAGCCGTTCATGCGTGTGCCGTAGTTGCAATTCCGGACGAACTGCGAGGGCAGCGACCTGTCGCTTATGTGGTTCCAGATCCCGAAGCGGAATGCGCGCCTTCTTCCGAGGAAATCGTTGCGCGGGTCAACGAAGTCCTCGGGCGCTGGATTGGCCTGAAAGAAGTCCGCTTCGTCAGGCATCTGCCGACCACCGTATCAGGAAAGATCACGCGGAAACGCCTGCTGGTCTCTTGACGTGAGCAGTATCGTAACGGGCTAGAGGGCCTTCTCATGCCGGAACATGCGGTGTGGTTGGATCAACCGGGTCGGCTCTGGGTTCGGAATCTCTCTTTCTGCCCCGGACTGGATTTTATCCGGGGCAGAAAACACACATCCCCTATCAGGCGACACGGATCAGCTTACGGTTGATGAACTCCTCAATACCCAGGAAGGACAGTTCGCGGCCAAAGCCCGAATTCTTGATCCCGCCAAAGGGCAGTTCGGGTGCTGCGGCCGTGGCCGTGTTGATGAACATCATGCCGGTCTCGACCGCTTCGGCCACCCGTTCCGCCCGGCCAAGGTCGCGGGAGAACACAGAACCGCCGAGGCCATAGGGGGAATCGTTGGCCAGTTCGATGGCCTCATGTTCGGATGCGACCTTGTGCACGACGGCAACGGGGCCGAAAATCTCCTGATAGAAGACCGGGTTGTCCTTTGACACGTTGGTCAGGATGGTCGGCTCCATGAAGAAGCCCGTCCGCTCCATCCGCTTGCCCCCGGCCTCCAGCGTCGCCCCTGCCTTGACCGCTTCTTCGGTCTGCGCCAGTGCGGTGTCGAGTGCCTTCCTGCTGCTCATCGGACCATGGGTGGTACCCTCGGCCAGCGGGTCGCCGATGCGGAACTGCGTGATAGCTTTCTTCAGCCCCGCGAGGAAAGCGTCATAGACCTTTTCATGCACGATCATTCGTTTGGCCGCCGTGCAGACCTGCCCGTTATTGGCGAAGCGCCCCCACGTTGCCCATTTGACGGCGAGTTCAAGGTCCGCATCATCCAGCACGATGAAGGCGTCGCTGCCGCCAAGCTCCATCGTGTCCTTCTTCAGCGCCGCACCCGCTTCGGCCGCGACCGTCTGGCCCGCGCGTTCGCTGCCCGTCAGGGCGACGCCACGGATGCGGACATCCTTGATCAGTTCAGCGGACTGGTCATTGTCGAGGAAGATGTTGGTATAGACGCCGACAGGCGCACCTGCATCGTGGAACAGCTTTTCAAAGGCCAGCGCGCATTGCGGCACGTTGGGCGCGTGCTTGGCGATGACCACGTTACCCGCCATCAGGTTCGGCCCCGCTACGCGAGCCAACTGATAGTAGGGGAAGTTCCATGGCTCGATGCAGTAGATCAGGCCAAGCGGCTGGTTGATGATCTTTGCGTGGCCTTCCTTGACCTTCAGATGCGTGGGGGCGAGGAATTCTGCCGCGCCATCGGCATAGAAGGACAGGATATCGGCGGTAATGTCGATTTCTTCCAGCGCGTCAGGCAGCGCCTTGCCCATTTCGGTCGCGATCAGGCGCGCATGCGCCACCCGGTCGCGGCGCAGCAGGGCGGCGGCCTTTGACATGATGACCTTGCGGGCTGCGATGTCGCGCTTTTTCCAGTCGGTCTTCCACACATGGTCCGCGCGATCCACAATCGCCTTCATCTGTGCGGCGGTATGCAGTTCAAACGTGCGTTCCACGGTTTCCGTGGTCGGGTTGAGGGTCTGGTAAAAACTCATTGGTCCGTTTCCCTGTTTATTGATTGTGGAAAGGATAGTCGGTGTAGCCATGTGCGCTGCCGCCATACATCGTCGCCGGGTCCAGCAGATTGAGCGGCCAGTTATGTTCCAGCCGCGCAGGCAGATCCGGATTGGCGATGAACTTCCGGCCAAAGCCGATCACGTCCGTCCATCCATGACCCAGCACATGCTGTGCCTTGTGCAGGTCGTACCGGCCTGCGCACAGAATGCGGCCGCCAAAGATGTCGCGCACGCTGGCGCGGAAGGCATCCGGCATTTCGGGCGCATTGTCCCAGTCAGCCTCGGCCAGCGAGACATAGGCGATGCCTGCCTCTGCCAGCACGCGCACGGCTTGCGTGTAGGTCTCCGCCGGGTTGTCTTCCAGCAGGCCGAGATACACGCGCTCTTCCGCGGTCGTGCCGAACAGCGGGGAAAACCGCACGCCCAGCCTGTCAGGCGTGACCACGGCGGAGACGGCCTCGACCACTTCACGCAGGAAGCGCAGGCGATTGGACAGACTACCGCCATAGGCATCGGTGCGGAAATTGGCCCGTTCGGATAGGAACTGGTTGATCAGGTAGCCATTGGCGGCGTGGATTTCCACTCCATCGAACCCGGCAGACAGCGCATTACGTGCTGCCTGTGCATACATCTCCACCATTGCATGGATTTCAGGAACGGTCAGCGCGCGCGGCATGTCGGGCGGCACCAGCTTTCCCGTGCCCGGCCCCGTGGGGATGAACACGTTGACACCCGTTGCGGCCACGGCGGACGGGGCGATCGGTGCCTCATGACCGGGCTGCAATGCCCGGTGGGACACGCGGCCAACATGCCACAACTGTGCGAAGATGGGTCGCCGCTTTGCGTGTACCGCATCGGTGACCAGTTTCCAGCCCGCGACCTGTTCAGGGGAGTAGATGCCCGGTGTCCAGGCATAGCCCTGTCCGCGGGGTTCGATCTGCGTGCCTTCGGTAATCAGGAAACCCGCCTGAGTGCGCTGCGCGTAATACTCGGCCATCAGCGCGTTGGGAATATCGCCGGGCTGGGTGCTGCGGCAGCGTGTCAGCGGTGGCAGGAAGATCCGGTTTTCAAGCGACAGGTCGCCCAGCCGCATAGGCCCGAATAAAGAAGATGAAGACATGATCAACCCTGTTTACAAATGCAGGCCATCCGTCCGGCCCGCATGTAAACATTGACCCAGCCAGCGGCGTGCGCAAGAACGCACATAAACCGCCACTAGTGTCAGGAATGATACCATGCCCCGCATCCGTCATACCACGCTGGCCTGCAGTCCCGGCTGCACGGTGGAAGCTACGCTCGAACTGTTTGGGGGTAAGTGGAAGGCGCTGATTCTGTACCACCTGTTCGAGGACGGGGTGCTGCGGTTCGGCGAACTGCGCCGCCGCCTGCCCAACGTCACACAGCGGATGCTGACCAATCAGTTGCGCGAACTCGAGGCGGACGGGCTGGTGTCACGCACCGTCTTCCCCGAGGTGCCCCCGCATGTGGAATACGCCCTGACCGATCTGGGAAAGACGCTGAAGCCGGTCATTCAGGCGCTCAAAACGTGGGGAGATCGCTATGCGCATTCTGTCCAGCGGAACAAAGCTGCTGATTGAGATTGGCTGCGAATATTTGCAGAAATCAAGGAGACGGCTGGCTTCATTTTCCTCGCGATGGAATAATCCATCATCAGACAGCCCGAGATTCCGGGAAATACGATATTTGATGATTATTCATCGCCGAAGTATTGATCGCCTTCAGGACGTGAGCAGACAGAGACTGGACATTGCCGGTTCATTCGGTCGCGACTTGGCTGATTGCCGCCATAAGAAATGCCTGATGGTGGGGGACGCGCTATTCCATATTCCGGAAAAAGCGCTGTTCTATTTCAAGGAAGCAGTCCTGATCGTGGCCTCCAGCCAAGCACTAATGCGGGTAATGACCTCTGCCTCAATGCCAAAATAGCCGTGTGGCGTAAGCGAACCACAGTTCTTTTCAGACCGGGTTGTACCGCCTGCCACCATTAACACGGTGACTTCACGACTGCCTGTCATGGCTGCGCCAATTCGCTTTGCGTCCTGTGGCGGGGCAACATTGCATCGGTCATCGCGATTGGCGACAACGAGAACAGGCGCCTGCACCTTCTCTGGATGGGCGCTGAAAACGGTTTCCCCGCTGACGCCCATAACGGATACCGATTCAGTCAGCACGACACCGGCAATATCCCCTGAAGCGGCATGGGCCGCGCCATTGACGGCTGCAATGGCGCCCTGGCTTGTACCAAGTAGAAAAACAGGCCCTGAGTCCTGTCTATGCACGAAAGCGATGATATCCTCGATAAGTTGGGCATAACGCGCGGAACTACGCTGCCCTCGAAGATTGCGGTGACCAACTGTGTCCGGAATGAGAACCGCATAGCCGCGCTTGTTCCATGCCTTGCGCGTTCGCACGACGAAGTTGTCACCATGCCGGATGCGCCCGTCCTGCCCGAGGCCGATGTCACCTATGCCGCCCGGGAACATGATGATCGTTGCCTGTGGCCGGGCCGGAGAACCGAAGACGGCCCTGATAGACCCGCCAGCATTGAGAGGGATATTCATGACACGTTCATTGATACCCGGATCTACGATATTGGCAGTGATCCCCGGGGCAATGTGGTCGCTGGCATAAGCCACTATTGGCAGGAGCGCGCAGGCAGTCACCACGATCATCGTGCAGTGCAGGTATTTTGACATGGGCCTATGGAGACTGGTTATGATCATCTCATCCTGTGTCCGGGCCCACTATCGCTCATCGCCCGAAGACCAGACGTGGTCTCCGAGGCGCTTCGTATATCACTGTGGCGTTCCATTTGTGGAATGGCCAGCCTTCAGATGGCCTGACCGCCGGAGACTTCGATCCGCTGCGCGTTGACCCAGCGATTATCCTCGGACAGGAGCGAGGCGATCATCGGGCCGATATCATCGGGAAGTCCGGGACGCCCAAGTGCGGTGATCTCCGCGATATGACGGGCAATGTCCGGATTGTCCCGCACCATGCCCCCGAGAAATCCGTCTGGATGGCACCCGGCGCTACCGTATTGACGGCAATGCGGCGTGGGCCGAGTTCCTTGGCCATGTAGTGCGTCATGACTTCCACCGCACCCTTCATGGCCGCGTAGGCAACCCTGCCGGGATAGGCGAAGCGTGTCAGGCCCGATGAGATGTTCACGATCCGGCCACCATCCGCAATCAGCGGCAGCAGGGTCTGCGTCAGGAAGAACGGCCCTTTGGCGTGAACGCGGTAGGCGGCGTCGAAATCCTCTTCCGTCACTTCGCCAAACAGCCCCTCATGGGACGTGCCGGCCATGTTGACCAGATAATTGAAACGCTCTGCTCCCCATTCGCCCAGCACCCGCCGGACTTCGTCGGCAAAGGCAGGAAAGGCGTGCGTGTCACCGGTGTCAAGTTGCAGGGCCACCGCGCGGGCGCCGCTGCGCCGGACATTCTCAACCACCTCATCGGCTGCGGATCTGTTGGTGTGGTAGGTGAAGATGGACGAGACGCCGCGTCGGGCGAGGGCCTCAACGGTGGCGCGGCCCAGTCCACGGCTTCCGCCGGTGACGATGGCAATGGTGTTTGTTGCAGGCATAGGAATCTCCAACTGGTGAGGGACCAATCTTGGTCACACCATCGGCCGTTCGATAAGACAGCACTTTCGGTCAGCATTGTTTTGCGGCATGGAATAATCCCATGGACAGGCTTGCCACACTCGACCTCTTCGTCCGCATTGTTGACCGCAGCAGCTTCAGCGCCGCGGCAGCCGATTGCGGCGTCTCCCGCCCGGTTGCGACCGCTGCGATCAAGGCGCTGGAGCAAAGGCTCGGCACCCGACTGCTGCAACGCTCCACCCGCCACGTCAGGCCTACCGAGGAAGGCGCCGCCTATTATCGCCGGTGTGTGGCGATCCTGGCGGACCTTGAAGATGCCGATCGTGGTGCGAGTGGGGCTGTAGCCGGTCTGTTGCGCGCTGACGTCATTGGCCGTCTGGCGCGCATGATCCTGCTGCCAGCGCTGCCGGCCTTCCTTGCGCGCCATCCGGCGCTAACCGTTCATCTTGGCGAGGGCGAACGGTTTGTCGATCTGGTGCGCGAAGGGGTGGATTGCGTGGTCCGGACCGGAACCCTGCCGGATAGCGACATGATCGCCCGGCCGCTGGGCGTGATGGAAGAGGTGACGGTCGCCAGCCCGAACTATCTGGCGCGGCACGGAACGCCTGCCTCCCCCGACGATCTGCAGGGGCATCAGATGATCGGCTTCGTATCCTCACGCACCGGCCAGCCCCTGCCACTGGAGTTTACGCGCGGAGATGAAGTGATCGAGGTCTCGCTTCCCGCACGCCTGCTGGTCGGCGGCGTTGATACCTATGCCGAAGCGGCCAGGCTTGGCTTTGGCCTTGTGCAGGTTCCGCGCTATGGCTTTGAGGATGACCTTGCAAATGGCACACTGATTGAAGTCTTCCCTGATTTCCCACCCACGCCAACGCCGGTTTCTGTGCTTTATCCGAGCAACAGGCAGCTTTCCCCGCGTGTACGGGTGTTCGTGGATTGGTTGGTGGAAATTATTGGCCCGCGACTTCATCGACAATGCGCGTAAGCGTCCCTATGCGGGTGCAAAGGCGAGATAGAGCGAGATTGTTGCAATCGAGAACACGGTGGAGGCGAGGACGACACGTCCGGTAAGGGCAGCTTCCCGGTCATAGAATTCCGCCAGCATGAACGAGCCGGTTCCTGTCGGGAGTGCGGCAAGAAGCACGGCAATATGTGTCATTGCTGGCGGCAAATGCAGCACGGGCGCTGCGATGATCCATGTAACCAGAGGCTGGGCGATCAGCTTCAGGCCGACAAGAATGGCAGCAGTCGACGGGCGTGCAGACGCAGCACCGGCCGAATTTCCGGCAAGGAACAGACCGAGGGCGATCAGGGCGCAGGGGGATGCAGCCCCGCCGAGAAGCTTCAGGAAGGCATGAACCGGTTCCGGCAGGTGGCCACCGGATACCATGACAAGGCCACCAAGTGCTGGCGCCACCAGCAAAGGATTTTTCACCAGCGAAAAGAGCGTTTTCGCAACGATGTCGCGCGGTCGTGCTTCGGTCTGCAGTCCGGCCTCGATCAGAACAATCGCTATGACAAACAGCACACAGACCGTTACGATCGTGGCGATGAGCGTCGGCGCCATGCCGGTAACGCCGACAAGAGACAGGACAAGCGGGAAACCGACGAACCCTGTATTGGCATAGCTCGCGTTCAGTCCGTCAATGGCGGCATCGGCAAGATGATGTCCCGTCGACACCCGCCACCACAGCGTCCCGGCAAACACGATAAAACAGCCGAGCGTGAACGCCGCAATGAATCCCGGCTCCCACAGATCGGTCATTTTTGCATTCGCCACGATGTCGAATAGCACCGCGGGCAACGCAAGATAGACTACGAGCCGATTGACCTCGCGCGTGGCATTGGGACCCAGCGCACCCGATTTGCGTGCGATCCATCCGGTGAGGATGAGGGCAAAGATAGGCAGGACGATCAGCAGATTGTTCAGCATCAGGGATCTCGGGCGGTCAGCAAAAGCGTGACGCTACCGGACGCTATTGATATAATCCAATGCTCATATGGTTCACGATTAATGCTGTCAGGGTATCAGATGGACACGCGGCATATGCGGTATTTCATGGCTCTGGCGGAGACGCTTCATTTCGGTCGGGCCGCCGAGCGGATGAACATGAGCCAGCCGCCGTTCAGCCGCCAGATTGCGATGATCGAGCGCACGTTGGGCGTGAAGCTGTTTGAACGAAACTCGCGCAACGTGGCGCTGACCCCGGCCGGGGAACACTTCATGAAAGACTGCCGAAACGTGCTGGGGCAGTTTGAGGACGCCTGTCGTGATGTCAGGCTGGTCGCCAGCGGCATGAAAGGCGAGATGCGGTTTGGATTCATGATGCATGCCGCCCACAGTGTCGTGCCGCAACTCGTGCAGCTTTATGCAGAGGCGAGGCCGGACGTCCGCCTTGTGCTTGATGAACGCACGCCGACAGAAATCGATGAGATGCTGGTGGCTGGAACACTGGATGCCGCCGTAACATTTGACTGCGGATATGCGCCACACCTGCAGACCGTGCTGCTGGCCAGGGAACGGTTACGCATCATCATGCAAAAGGACCATCCCCTTGCCACGACCGGGCAGATTGGTCCTGAGGGACTCCGCGAGGAGAAGATCATCGCGGCACCTGCCGCGACGGCGCCGGCTCTGCGATCCGCGATCAACAGCTATTTTTCGGCCAGGGGAATTGTCCCGCATGTCGTGCTTGAACCGCGGTTGCAGCACACGATCATTCAGCTTGTTGCAAAAGGGTTGGGCGTAGCCCTCATCCCCGCATCGCTGTGTACCGAACTGGGGGCAGGGCTGATATCACGGGCTTTGACAGATGCGCCTCAACTTGACGTTGTCCTTCGCGCGCCGATCACTACAAAAAACCCCGCAGTCTCGACATTTATGGAAATCGGTAAATCGATACAACGGGCTTTACTCTAAATCCACGAAATCTATGCAGGAAACCAGTTTCCAATATCTTCGCTCTCCATATTCCATCGTCATGAATGAAGTAATTTTATGATGTCTTCCGATGCCAGACCCAGACCAAGCATAATCATGATCACTCCGGATATGTAGCCGGTCACGATGGATGCTCTGGGGCGGCTGCTTAATATTGTCCGCGCGCCAGATCCGACCATCAGATAGATGGATACGCAGTTTATTGTATGAATGATGCCCAAGATCCCGATCTTTAAAAAAATCGGCCATGATGAACCTGGATTTGTAAACTGGGGCAGAAGGGTGAGAAAAAACAGAAGAGCCTTTGGGTTCAGGCCACTGATGGCGAACCCTTTGGTAATCCAGCGTCGCGCACCAGTTTCCCGTTCATGTCCCTCTTTTGGCAAGGGAGGATGACGCAGCAGGGAAATGCCCAGTTTTATGAGATAGGCCGCGCCTGCAAATGTCAGAATGGTGATCGCAAGCGGCATGCTGGCGACAAGCGCACCGATACCGCCCGCGACTGTTCCGGTAATGGCGATATATCCCAGGAACAGACCGAACACAGCGGGAACGACTGCGGCATGATCACGTATTCCGGCAGAAATGACATACGCCCAGTCAGCACCAGGAGTTGCGGCAAGGAGGATGGAGATCGTCCAGAAGGCAAGAAGTGTATGCAAATTCATCGAAAATGCGTCGCTTTACAAGAAAACCCACAGGGATACCAAGGTGTTTTCATGGTCTCCGGTTACGCTCCGGATCGGATGGGAGAGATGGCAGGATAGCGCGGACCAGCGGGCATGGGGTTGCGTTTATGCCAATTGAACCATCAATATCTGGCATTCAATTGCGCTAGTGCACTCATTCCTGATATAAGATGCCAATGAAACTGGATGCGATCGATCGGCGTATTCTTCGTGTTCTTCAGGAAGATGGACGCTGCCCCAACAATGAGCTTGCCAGGCGCGTCGGGCTTTCTCCATCGCCATGCCTGCGCCGCGTGCGGCTGCTGGAAGAAAGTGGCGTCATCGAGGGGTATGTCGCCGTCGTTGATCCCGCGAAAGCTGGGTTTGGTGTGACGGCTTTTGTCAGGATATGGCTGACGGGAGAAGACGAGAGACAGTCCGAGCATTTCGTCGAGGAAATTGGGAAGCTTCTGCAGGTGACGGAAGCGCATGTCCTTGCGGGAGATTGTGATTTCCTGTTGCGCGTTGTTGCAGAAGACCTTCCAGGACTGAGACGTTTTCAGAGTGAACACCTTGCACGGATCAAAGGCGTGCGGAGTATGAAGACCGACATCCCTCTCCTGAAGGTCAAGAACGCAAGCTTTGCATAAGATATCTCACCCATCATGCTGGAGATGATGAGAGTGTCCGATCTTCTGTGTATAATTGATCTGGTCCATACTTCACCGAAAGGAAGTATGAATGACCATCTCGAAGGAACTCCTGGACGAATTGCTGACGGGCGTGAAGCGTCCTGAAGACCTGCTCGGAGACAGCGGGTTGCTGAAGGAGCTGAAAATTCGGCTCATGGAGCGTATGCTGGGTGCAGAGTTGAGCGCGCATCTGGGCTATGAGGAAGGCAAGGCTGCCCCGCCGGGCCAGTCGAACCGGCGGAATGGCTCCACGACCAAGGTGCTGAAAGGCCAGGACGGCGCCTTTCCGGTGACGGTGCCGCGCGACCGCGACAGCAGCTTTGAGCCGGAGCTTATAAAGAAGGGCCAGACCCGGATCGACGGGATCGACGACAGGATCATCGGTCTCTATGCCGCCGGTCTGACGGTCCGGGACATCCAGACCCATCTGCTTGATCTTTATGGCCTGAAGGTCTCTCCCGACCTGATCAGCCGCGTCACCGATGCCGTGCTGGACGAGGTCCGGGAGTGGCAGGGCCGGGCGCTGGATCGGATGTATCCCATCGTGATCTTCGATGCCCTTCGGGTAAAGATCCGCGATGCTGACAGCCGGACCGTTAAAAACAAGGCGGTTTACGTTGCTCTCGGTGTCACCCGCGAGGGAGTGCGCGAGGTTCTGGGGCTCTGGATCGCCGAGAATGAAGGCGCCAAATTCTGGCTTTCGGTCATGAACGAGTTGAAGAACCGGGGCATCCAGGACATCCTGATCGCGGTCGTGGACGGGCTGAAAGGCTTTCCCGAGGCCATCACCGCCGCCTTTCCCGAGGCGATGGTTCAGACCTGTATTGTTCACCTGGTGCGCCACAGCCTGAACTTCTGCTCATGGAAGGACCGTAAGGCCGTGGCTGCCGACCTGCGCCGGATCTACGGGGCCGCCACCGCTGACATGGCGGCCGCCGAACTTGATGCGTTCGAGGGGAAATGGGCCGGGAAATACGCGTCGATCGCCCCGGCATGGCGCCGGGCATGGCCAGAAGTGATCCCGTTTTTTGCCTTCGATCCGGCGATCCGCAAGATCATATACACTACGAACGCCATCGAGAGCCTGAACCGGGTCATCCGCAAATCGATCAAGACGCGCGGTTCGTTCCCGACCGACGATGCCGCAACGAAGCTGATCTACCTGGCGATCCGCAGCTTCGAGAAAGACGGGCGGAATGTTCGGGAATGGTTTGCAGCCCGCAACCAGTTCGCCATAATGTTCGGCGAGCGCTTCGCCGCTTGAGTATCTGAAAACCCATGGGCCAGGCCAGATACACAGACTTCAGGACACTCCCGCCTCTGGCCCTGTATTATTTTGGCGACAGCCGCGTTGAACGCGACAGGGTGTTGAAGAACACGATTTCAGGAAACGTGACGATCAATGGTACATTGATGCATTATGTGCAGACGATCTGCCGTTTGGC
>NZ_CP041351.1 GCF_009834365.1 Komagataeibacter xylinus
CTACCATTCTGACCGATAACGGCATCCAGTTCGCTGATCAGCCCCGTAACCGCAATACGGCCTGGTCGTGTCCCATGCGCTTTGACATGATCTGCGAAGCTCACGGGATCGAACATCGTCTGACGAAACCCAATCATCCCTGGACGAACGGTCAGGTCGAGCGGATGAACCGGACAATCAAGGAAGCAACCGTCAAACGCTTCCATTACGACAGTCATGAGCAGTTGAGGACACACCTCAACGACTTCATGACAGCCTATAATTTCGGGCGAAGGCTCAAGACCCTCAGTGGCCTTACCCCTTACGAATATGTCTACAAAATATGGACTTCAGAGCCAGAAAGATTCATCATCAATCCAATCCATCAAAACACGGGACTAATACCAATTTGTTTTTGCTATGACCCATGAGCCCAGTCGCGCAATCCGAGGGACATAATGCGCCATGGCTGCTCGGTGAGCTGGTTCCACGCATGGCAGGCGATATCGACGATATCGTCATAGGTTCTGAAGATTCTGTTTGAGAGCCATGTATTGCGCATAAACTGCCAGACGTTTTCCACAGGATTGAGTTCGGGAGAGCGTGGCGGGAGCGGCATGATGGTGATGTTGGGGGGAACCGTCAGTTTCAGACTGGTATGCCATGCTGCCTGATCCAGGATGAGGACGGCGTGACTTTGCGGTGCAACGACCTGGGCGATTTCCTTGAGATGGAAATTCATCGCATGAATGTTGCACACGGGGAGAACAAGAGCAGCCCCTTTTCCCTGAGCGGGGCAGATTGCCCCGAAAATCCAGGCGGATCGGGTCCTTAGGTCGGCTGTCGCCCGGGGGCGGGTTCCCCGCTTCGCCCAGCGCCGTGTCAGCTTCGTTTTCTGGCCGATCCTTGCTTCATCCGCCCACCACAGTTCGATATTTTCTCCGGGGTGACAGGCGCTGATTGCGGCAAGGGCATCAGGAAAATCTTTTTAAAAATGTCCTGGGCATCCGGGTTCTGGGCATAATGCCGGGGGCGTGGCGTCAGCAGACGAAAATTCTCACTGCGGACAATCCTGCTCAACCAGGAAACAGACAGGCTGACCCCGTGCTCTTCATGAAGCCAGGCGCACAGATCACGCAATCGCCAGCGCACCACGCCATGAGCCGAAGGAATGGGACCGTCTTCAATCCGCTGCGCCAGAGCCTCCATGACGGAAGGTGTGATGCGGCGGGCAGCACCCCCACCATGACGATCAATCAGCCCCGCAGGCCCTTGCGCGTTAAAGCGCAAAACCCAGTCCCGAACGATCTGTCGATCCGTTCCCGCAAGACGGGCCGCCTCGCCACGCGTTGCCCCGTCATAAATCGCGGCAAGCGCCAGAAGGCGCCGCGACTGGGCCGCATGTCTGCTTCGTCGCGCCAGACCTCGCATGCTCGCTGCATCATAATCTTCTCGGAGTGCGACCGCCTTGCTCATCAGGGATACCTTCCTTCAATGACGGTATCCTGTGAATCACAATTCAACGCCTATGTGTACCCCCCCCTGAGTCACAGCCAAAACAAATTGGTATAAACACCTAGGCGGCCTTGCCCATTTTACTGGTCTGCCGCTTATCGATCTGCGGGGTGACGTCGCGATTGTCACATCCTACCTCATGATTATTCATCTTGACCATGAAGGTCATCGACGCGAACTGCCAAATCATGGGGCCTCGACGGGATACCGCATTCACCGCGTGGTCGTGAACCGTTGGGAGCTTGAACGGCACAAAGGTCGCTGGATGATTGCCAGGCGCACCCTTCTGCCCGTCGACGGGTCGGCTGAGCAGCAGGAGCTGCTGCGCAGGGGTTTGAATGGGGTGTATCGCAGATCATTGGGATCTGAAGAGAACGAAGACCCGATCGACGGATAGTTGATGGTGTCGCAAAACGCCGCAGGTTGGTCAGTTTCTTACAACGATGGCCGACCAGAGACAGCAACGCCGCCCAAAGCCAGAATAATGGCGGCTATGAAGGCAGAACTTATATTGCCAGGGAGATATTCCAAAAACGATGACAGGAATTGCCCCATAAAAATGGCAACAGACAGGTAGGCAAGTGCTGAGCCGCGTTCGACAGAGTGGGTGCGTTCGATCGTCAGGTGATTGACGAGGGGAACTGTCAGTCCGAAACCGGTCCCGAGCATGATTGCAGCGCCAATCATCGGGACTGCCGTCATCATGGAAGCAAAAAGTGCATGGGCGGCTGCATAGGCCAGAAAGCCCGCCCGCAAAGTGTTTTGCTCCCCGATACGCCGACAGATTTTTGGGAGAAACCACGCTGCTCCTACAGCGACAAGAGAGACGAATGACAGAAAATACCCTGTTTGCGCCTCGGAGAAGTGCATGCCTTCCAGCCGTCTGGGCAAGGAGATGATCGCTGTGAAGAACACGGTCATGGAGAGGAGAGCGGCTATATATATTCGCGCCAGTTTTCCCAGAACAGAACCTCGATCTGCTTCTGTTTGGGGTGACGCAACGGGTTTGACTGGCGGATACGGTACGAACAGTTCGACGAGGACGAGAAAGACCCAACTCATCAGATAGAGCGAAAACGGCCATTGCCATCCCATACTGGCGAGGAGTCCTCCCAGAGACAGGAAGATGACGCCTCCCAGTTCAATGGCCATGCCCTGGAGTGCGATCATCTTGAGCCGCGCGTGTCCCTCAAAAAAATCGGATAAAAGCCCTGTGCCCGAAGCCATCACGATCGCTGTTGCTCCCCGAGCAAAAGCCGGTCAGAAAAGATCAATACTGCGTTGCTCAGCCATATACATGCCAGCCCGAGCGCTCCGTACAGAGCGAGGCCAATACGCAAGGCCTGGCGAGAGCCAAGGCGTGTAATCAGGTGGCCGGCAAAGGGGCCAAAGATCACTACGCCGAGTGAGGGCAAGGTGACCAGCCAGCTTGCTTCCTGGGAGAGACCGAGAGCCGTCGCGATGCCGGGCAGGCCAGGTACGATAACGCAGCCGACCATGATCGTCAGACATGCGACACAGAGCAGAGCAAAGACGCCCCTTCGCTTTAACATGGACATTTCCTGTTTGGGCAATCTAAATACGAGACTAAGGTATCATAATATATACGAGACCGTCGTACCGCAATGACGAAAATGACAACCTCTACTCGCTCTCCGGGGCGCCCGCGCGATAATAAAGTTGGGCCAAGCCTGTTGGCGGCAGCCCGGCAGCTCGTCCTGCAACACGGATATTGCGGTGTCAGCATCCAGATGATTGCGACAGAGGCTGGTGTTGGCAGGCAGACGCTCTATCGCCGATGGCCGAGTAAGGCTGAACTCGTTCTGGCCGCGTTCCTGGAAAGCGCTGGTGATGCGGACGTTCTATCGGACGGCCGCGCCGAGAAGCGGTTGCTGCATTTTCTGGTCAACGTGTTCAGGAACTTGCAGCAGGATGGACCTGCGATCAGGAACCTGATTGCGTCCGCGCAGGACGATCCCGAATTTCTAAAGAGTTTCCGGGCCGGTTTTGTTGAGCCAAGAGCGGAAATCGTCGCCACCATTTTTCGTGACGGCATTGCAAACGGAGAAATCCTGGAAGATGCCGATGTGGAAATGGCGGTCGCCGCGTTTCATGGTGCATTTTGGTATCACCTTCTTCTGGGAGGCAAACTTGATGCTGAATTCGCGCAGCGCCTTACGAGGCTCATTATGAAAAGTATTTCAAAAGAGCCTCGTGAAGAGGAACTATTGAAATAGTTCATTCACCATGTGGACAGCGTCCAGATAAAATTATTTGAATTTATTCATCTATGTTTGACCGTATCGCCTGAATGGGAGCCATCGTGCCGAAGACTCTATCCCGGCGGATGAGCGCGTGGAACAAAGCGGCTGCAATATGAGCGAGGATATCTGCTGAAGTTCTGCGGAAGTCGATCAGACCGTTTGCTGATTCAGTCTCTAGGTGTTTAGTCCCGGGATTTAATGGGTTGGATTGATGATGAATCTTTCTGGCTCTGAAGTCCATATTTTGCAGACGTATTCGTAAGGTGTGAGGCCGTTCAGGGTCTTGAGCCTTCGCCCGAAATTATAGGCTGCCATGAAATCGTTGAGGTGTGTCCTTAACTGCTCGTGGCTGTCGTAATGGAAGCGCTTGACGGTTGCTTCCTTGATCGTCCGGTTCATCCGTTCAACCTGACCGTTCGTCCAGGGATGGTTGGGTTTTGTCAGACGGTGTTCAATCCCGTGGGCTTCGCAGATCATGTCAAAGCGCATGGGACACGACCAGGCCGTATTGCGGTTACGGGGCTGATCAGCGAACTGGATGCCGTTATCGGTCAGAATGGTATGGATCCGATAAGGAATGATGCTCAGGAGATATTCGAGGAATTCCCAGGCTGTCTTCCGATCGGCTTTCCCGACGAGTTGTGTGACAGCGAATTTGCTTGTCAGGTCGATAGCAACGAAGAGGTGCAGCTTGCCCTCAGCAGTCTGGACTTCGGCAATATCGATGTGAAAAAAGCCGATGGGAGTGCGTTTGAAACGCTGTCGTTTGGGCTTGTCTCCCTCGATATCCGGAAGCCGGGAGATCCCGTGACGCTGAAAGCAGCGATGCAGGGCCGAACGTGTCAGATGAGGAATGCTGGCCTGCAGGGCATAAAGGCAATCATCCAGCGGCAGCAACGTATCCGGCGAAAAGCGACTGCCATGGCTTCTTCGGTTTCTGTCAGGCTCGTTGAGCGAGGCTCTTTAGGGCCAGTTTTCTGATCTTCGACAGTCTCACGCTTCCGCCATTTTGCAACTGTTTTCGGGTTGATCCCGAACTCCTTGCTCAACGCCGCGAGCGAAGCCTGCGATCGCTGTATTGCTGCTCATACGGCGTGCGTGGTCGTGGCGCTGCCATGACGTATCTGTCCCATAAGGCTTCCTTCCACTCTCGTGAAAATAATACCCCATCAAAACACGGGACTAAATACCTAGTTGAGCGGGCTTTGGTTCGCCAAGGGAAAGATCGCGCTGTTCTTGACGGTCGGATTGCTAAATAATCATCCAGAACAGGATGGATGCGAGCGGAAGCTGCAGAAGATTCCGCTCGATGACGGCAACAGATACTTTAACCGCTTATCCCAATTAGACTATAGTCATATTGGGACAACCCGGAACCACGGTGTATCAAGGGCTGCATGGTGGTTTTTCCGAGAGGGTTCAAATGGGACAGCGCGCGGTCATCTATTGCCGGGTTTCCACGGCCGATCAGTCCTGCGTGCGGCAGAAGGACGAGCTGAAGCGGTTTGCTGAACGCGCGGGCTATGAAGTGTCAGGCATTTTCATGGAGACAGGTTCTGGCATCCGGGTGGATCGGGCCGAGCGTCGCAAGGTCATGGCACTGGCCCAGGCCCGTGAAATTGACGCCATTCTGGTGACGGAGCTGTCCCGCTGGGGGCGCTCGACCATTGATCTCATCTCCACGCTTCAGGAACTGGAGAGTTATCGTGTTTCCCTGATCGCCATGACGGGGATGATGTTCGACCTGGCGACGCCACATGGGCGGATGCTGGCGACGGTTCTGGCCGGGATTGCGGAGTTTGAGCGGGATTTGATCAGCGAGCGGGTGAAGTCTGGTCTGGCTGCTGCCAGGGCGCGCGGGAAGGTTCTCGGCCGACAGAAAGGAGAGCGGCCGAAGTCTGACCGTCTGGCTCCGAAGGTTCTGGCGCTGGTGGCGGAAAAGCGGAGTTATCGGTGGATCGCCCGTGATCTGGGGATCAGCAAGAACACTGTTGCTGCCATTGTGCAGAGAGAAAGATAGCGTGTCATCATGTTTTTATGTTAACATAAAAACATGATGACATTTTATAGGTGCTATCAGGGGAGCGGTGAGAGGATGTTCGAAAACGTACGGTAAGCGATACCGTATGTAAGACGTTGATTTCGATACGGGTTACGTGACCGAAATTCAGCTATTTTCGGGGCATCTCGACGCAGTCACATAAACGCTCGTATAAGTGACAACTATGATTGGATATGCCCGGGTCTCGAAGGCCGACGGGTCGCAGGTACTGGATCTGCAACATGACGCTCTGGCAAAAGCCGGGGTCAGGCCCGAGCATATCTATGAAGATACCGCATCTGGACGGCGCGATGATCGCCCTGGTCTGAGGGCATGCCTCAAAGCCTTACGATCTGGCGATACCCTTGTGATTTGGAAGCTGGACCGCCTCGGACGTGATCTGCGTCATCTCGTTAACCTGGTCGGGGACCTGACCAAACGCTGTGTCGGGTTGAAGGTGCTGGCGGGCGAAGGAGCCTCGATCGATACCACCACAGCAAATGGTCGCTTGATCTTCGCAATCTTTGCCGGACTGGCGGAGTTCGAGCGGGAATTGATCGTTGAACGGAAACGCGCAGGTCTGGCTTCTGCACGTGCCCGAGGACGACAGGGTGGCCGTCCCTTCAAGATGACCTTAGCCAAACTTCATCTGGCTCAGGCCGCCATGAGTGATCCTGAAACCCAGGTTGGAGATCTGTGTTCTGAACTGGGGATCAGCCGCCAGACGTTGTATCGACATGTCACTCCCGAGGGTAAAATCAGGCCGGATGGGGAAAAACTTCTGGCGCAGAAAACACGAAAAATCTCTCAAAACTGAGATTTATGGCTTATCTCTGGTCTGCGTAACGTGAGGATCAATCGACACCAGCAGAAACGGTTGGTGACTGCGGGCTTGCCCCTGATGGAACTGCGGAAGACGATCCAGTTGTGCGATAGGCAACCAGAGACGACCGTCCGGAGCAAGACAAGGTGCATCCGCCCAATGCAGACGTGGGTCCGAGATCAGTCTCGTGATCTTCCCGGAAAAGTCTCTCCGATAAACGCCATTATCCCTCAGGTTGGTGAAATAAAGATTTCCTGCGGTATCCATGGCGCTGCCCCCGATGGGAGGTAAATCAGACCAAGGCTGAACAGCAGCAGACAAATCGGTTGACGACACATTAGAATCATCAAGCAAAGCTGTCGGGACGCGGGACCACGGCCCTTCAAGCGGCCCGAAATACAGCCATTTCCCGTCTGGACTGACTTCCAGCGGATCGACATTCACCAGTAACGGCTGATGAGGATGACTCTCCACGACGTGTCCATCCATGACAATCGGTCGATCTGTCCGTGCGCGTGTGGAAGCGTCCTTGTCCAGGACGCGGCGTGCCTGGCCGGTTTTGATATCAAGAACAATCAGCGCCGCCTTGCCCGCATCCGTTAGATAGGCATGCGTCCCGTTGAAACGGATATCGTCGATATAGCTTCCTGCCTGCGCGATCTCTGGACCCAGAGGATATATCCGCAGCACATGACCTGTTGCCGGATCAATGCGGACCAGTTTGGCTCCGGCAGATACGGGGCTGCCTCCAAAAGAGGGAGTTCCAGTATCAACAACCCAGAGCATTCCATCAGGAGCAACATGGAGGGCATTGACGCTGACAAACCGATGCGTCGCATCCTGCCCGGGTTTCCAGCCATTCCAGTCAGCGTCCGGAAACGGCTCTATTTCTTTGCTCTTCGTCAGAAGACCCACGGCAGGCCCGGAAAATCCGGTCCAGCGAGGGCCTGCGACAAACACATGACCACCAGCAAGCGCCACGGCGTTCCAGTCCATTGACTTAGTGGTCGCTTCGATCCTGATGGTCTGGGCATGCACAGGTTCGAGGTGCGCGCACGCAGCAACGAGCCCCATGAAAGCGGCGATTGCGCTTTTGTGCAGAGTTCTCTTTGAACAATCCTGCCGTCGTATCTGTTTCATGAACTCCATGATGTCAGATTCTCGCAATAAAACCGGACGGCGTGCCGGCGGCAGGATCGACGAATACCACGTCGTCCGGTGCACGACGCGGTGTATCAATGGCGAGAAAAACGACAGGATGGCTCAGAATGCGGGGCACGGCATGCACAGCCCGACGGGGGAACACCAGAAGATGGCCGGGTGCAAACGGGGCTTCGTCAGCCGGATCATCTATCCAGAATGTGCCTGTCCCGGAGAGGACATGGAGTACTTCATCGCACTGGGTATGATAATGCGGCGGCACATCCCGATAAATCCGGAAGACCCGTATACTGGCTTCAGGCTTGTCGGTCAGGTAGGTGTCCAGCAGCATTGTGTCCGCCGTTTCCGGGAACGCTGCGGCAATTTCATTGAGGTTGAACCGTCCACCCGTCTGGTTGAGGGTCATCAGATGTTCTTCGTCATTCATAACACCTGTCCTCCACTTTCAAGAAGTTTCTGTATGGCGGCAGTATCGGCGACCTGATGCAGTGCCGTGATCTCTCCGTTTTCCACGGTCCAGAGATGCGCAAAGGCAATATCACCTGACTGCCCACGCGTTGTTCGCACGCGGTAGACACCTGTCGTCGCGACACTCTTTCCTTCGGCGGTGACGCTGTGTGGAAGTGTCACGTAATCCGAAAAATGTTTCATGATCCTGGTGAAAAACTGCTCTTCCACAGCTTTTCGTCCCACATACTGCCCACCTTCAGGGAAGGTCGGAAGAACACTCCAGACAATTCCCGCAGAAAGGAGTGTCGTATCACCGGTCCTGTACCAGGTTTCCACGAGCGTTTTAGCTGTTTCAGTCATGATCTTCTCCGTTCAGGCCCAGTGTGCAGGCAGGAAAACCTTCAAGCACGATCTTACCTTTAGCTTGACCGCTCTCGATCAGGGCGTGAGCCTCTCGCAGATTGGCGGCGGTGATCGCGCCAAGATTTTTGCCGAGGGTCGTACGGAGACGACCTTCGTCTATAAGGCGCGACACGTCGTTCAGGAGTTTCCCTTGTGCGCTGATATCTGCCGTTCCGAACAGTGAGCGGGTGAACATCAGTTCCCAGTGCAGGGACAGGCTTTTGCGCTTGAGGGGTACAGCATTGAGTTCAGCCGGATCATCAATCAGGCCGAAATGTCCCTGAGGGGCAAGGAGTTCGACGATCTCTGCCAGGTGGCGATCCGTCTGCGTCGTCGAAAAGACAAAACCGGGAGCCCCCGTAGGAAGGCCAGCAACCTGTTCCGCCAGAGGCTTACTGTGATCGATCACGTAATCTGCCCCGAGAGATGTGACCCAGTCCTGCGTTTCGGGGCGCGAAGCCGTAGCAATGACCGTGATATTAGTCAGAACCTTGGCCAGTTGGATTGCTATTGAACTGACTCCACCTGCGCCTCCAATGATCAATATGGACGGCGTCGTTCCCGGGACAGACCGACGAATGTCCAGGCGATCGAAAAGCATTTCCCAGGCCGTGATTGCGGTCAGTGGTAAGGCTGCGGCTTCGGCCCAGTTCAGAGAGCGGGGTTTGTGACCGACAATCCGTTCATCGACCAGATGAAACTCGGCGTTGGTCCCCGGGCGATTGATCGCGCCCGCATAAAAGACCTCATCGCCGACAGAGAAACCCGTCACGTCCGGTCCGGTTCCAACAACAATGCCTGCGGCATCCCAGCCCAGAACGCGCCACTGACCCGCCTCCGGTGTTGCGCTGCTGCGGACTTTCGTATCAACCGGATTGACCGACACCGCCCTGATTTCCACCAGAATATCCCGACCCGTGGGGACAGGTTTTGGAAGATCAATGTCCTGAAGAGAGGCCGGATTTTCGATGGGAAGCGGCGTCTGATAACCGATGGCCCGCATGATATCTGCTCCTGTGTTGAGTCAGGAGAAGCGTGAGCGCTATGATGCTTTCAGACAAGAACGCACTTTTAACGCCCATAGTATCGGAAATGATACCGTTATGCCCCGCATCCGCCATAAGTCCCTTGATTGCAGCCCCGGCTGCGCTGTTGAAGCAACGCTTCAGCTCATCGACGGGAAATGGAAAGGGGTGATCCTCTATCATCTGCTTCAAGGGACATTACGTTTCAACGCCATCCGCAAACGTCTGCCCAACATCACCCAGAGAATGCTGACGACCCAGCTTCGCGAGCTGGAGCGTGACGGGTTCGTGTTACGGACGGTTTATCCCGAAGTCCCGCCAAAGGTGGAATACAGCCTGACCCCACGCGGACTGACACTCGAACCTGTCATTCTGGCTCTCAAGGCCTGGGGCGACGAGCACACGACGTTCGGGCATGTTCCTGATATCTGCGCAGATATGAAAGGTTCTCCAACAAACTCTTAGCGTACGTTTTCGAACAACCTCTCACCGCTCCCCTATCAGCACCGGTCTGAGGCATACAAAATGTTTGGTTCGATTAAATAGTCGGTTTTTTGAGGAAGACATTGAGTTATCAAAATAACATGGTAATGGGTTAATGTGTTAACACGGAAACATGGTGGCATGAAAACAATCGCGATCATTAGTCAGAAGGGAGGCGCTGGGAAGACGACGCTTGCCCTACACTTGGCTACTAGTGCCAGTGCCGCTGGATACGTTTCTCTGATCCTCGATACCGATCCGCAGGCGACTGCAAGTTCATGGAAAGCGTGGCGGGGGGATGTCGAGCCTGATGTGGTGGATTGTGCGGCTCATGCCCTGTTATCAAAAAAGCTGGAGCAAGCGTCCGAACTGGGTGCAGAACTATCGATAATAGATACCCCTCCACATGCCGATATTATGGCGCGTGAGGCGTGTCGTGTCGCTGATTTCTTGTTAATTCCATGCAGACCACGTGCTTTCGATATGGACGCTGTCAGAACAACGGCAGAACTTGTGCGAGCCAGTGGTAAGCCTGCCTTCGTAATCTTTACTGCGGGCCCTCCTCGTGCGCCCCAAGTTTATAAGGAGGCGGCTGAGGTCGTGGCGCAGTTTGGTATCCCTGTTGCTCCTGTTGTTTTGCCAGAGCGTGCAGTTTTTCATCATAGCGTTGGTTCCGGTCGTACTGCGCAGGAAACGGAGCCTGAAAGCAAGGCTGCTGCTGATATAGCACTGTTGTGGAATTGGGTGTGTGATCAAGTTAACATGCCATCACACAAACAAGATGACACAAAAACGCGTTAGCACTTTTCTAAGTTAAGGATATACGGCATGAGTCGGTTTGCTGGTCTCAAAAAGACAGTCGCGCCATCGGTTGTGGAACCGGCTGCGCAAACGGTGGTAGAGAAAGGCCGCCCACGTAATCCGAGAGAAGGTAAGCGGGCGGTGGTGGGGTATTTTTCTCCAGCAGTTAGCAAGGGGCTACACCAACTTGCGCTTGATACCGATACAACTATTCAGGGTTTGATTGGGGAGGCCATTGATGACTTGATGCGTAAGCACGGTCGTCATCCTTTTGGAGAGCGCTGACTATCTATGTAGATAGATTATGCCTGCGTATTTGTACAATCAGGGTTGACCACGCTTAGCAAACCACGTCTCGCAGAATTTGATGAAATGCCGCTCAGGGTTCTTCGGAGCGATCTCGTTATCACCCAGCCACATGCGCCATTCTCTTTCGAGATGATGCACATCCCACCCTGGCGCGATGTTTCGAGCGTCCCCGTAAATATCAGGATCAAGCGCACCCATCCAAGCCTCGGTTGCTGGCTCGGCAGCTTTCATTGTGCCGCGATTGATGAATGTTACCATGTCTTTCTGAGGATCGAATTCGACACGGTAATCCGGTAGATGATCGCTTGCAGCGAGGTTTTTTATCATCTGTCGGAACAATTTTTCTGGGCTTTGAGAGCCTGATTTTTTCAGTAGGATCTCAAGAGAGGCTTTCCATGCCACTTGTTGACCGCAATGTTTGCGGGCTAGTTCGTAAACGCGTCGTTCCAGCGGTTTGCGTAGCCGGAAATAATCACGATGCAGTGTCAGAACATCATTACTCTTAATTGCATTAAAGACCCAATCCGACAGCTTGATCTCGCAATGCAACAGGCGACCGTCGAGGCCAAGTTTGCGGCGGATGGATGAAGCGTCGATCAGGCCAAAACCGTCTACCTGTTCTTCGTCGCCTGTGACAATGTTAGTGCGGATACGTGTGCCTTCAAGGCGGTCGAGGGCTTCGATAAGGGCTTTGTAGTCCTTACCTGCCGTACCGCGATTGGTGAAAATGAGTAAGTCACGGCTGCTAATCCGTACCCGTTGCGATACTTTTTCCCCGGCCTTTAGTTTCGCCATAATCTGCGAAATACAGTAGATCAGAATATCTTTATCGTAGATTGTAGCAAGGCCCTTCACGCTTGGCGTGATTTCCAGCCATTGCCCGTTATGTTCATAGCGACGAACGGAAGTCTCGGGTTTTTTCGATAAGGAATAGAACGGATGCTCCATTTGCGGCATCACGTCCTTAAGCACGGCATCTGCCACGTCGCAGATGAATAAGTCATGCTGCGGATGACGCTCCGGCAGGAGGGCCTCATGGACAACAGGCAGATTCGGGGTTTCAGATACCATATCTCAAGTTCGGGGTTTTACATACTTGCGTCAAGTGATTCGGGGTTTTAAATACCGAATACCGAGATTCGGGGTTTTAAATACCGAGATTCGGGGTTTTAAATACCAAGATTCGGGGTTTTAAATACCAAACTGGGAAAAAACTGAGAAATTCCCATTTTATATCAATGTGTTAAATGGATACTAAAATCGCTTAACACAGAATCTAACACCTATTTAACACCTTCTTTGCCCATCTTATCTGTGGATAACTTTTTATTCCCTAAAATTTGCAACCAAATTGAACTCAAACACCGCCTCTTGGGGGCTCCGCCCCCACCGGCTCGCGGCCTACGGCCGCCCCGATCGTGCATAGCACGATCTCCCACCCGGCATCCCCCAGCTCGCCCTTTCAGGGCTGCGCTAAACGGACACGCCTACGGCGCGAAATCATAATCTGACGATGCATTCCACATCATCTCTCCATCAGCACCTACCTTTCCCACGTCGGCGCCTTCGGCGCTCCCGCTCCACGCTCGCCCGACACCTGGAACACCAGAAGAACCGGGCAAGACCGCAATCTGCTCAAGGCACACCCGCGTTCAGGCGATCTTTCGGCCGCTCACGTGTCGCAACATACCCTCCAGACGGCACAGGATGGCCGTACAGGCGTTATCATGCGTTGTGACTGGTTGGTGTCCCGTAATAGGAATTGCGCCTTGTACGCTCCTCCCAGAGGGTTTGCCGCCATCATTGATGTATTCCAGCGCGAAATTCAAAGGGAACACTGTGGGAACGAAACGGGGACCATTGGGTTCTAACCGTGTTGCATTTGTGTAGACAAATGCCTATCTTCCCTACATGAAGATTGCGGGTTTCAACTGGGATGACGGCAACTGGCCGAAATGTGGCAAGCATGGTGTCTCCCGTGCGGAAATCGAGCAGGTCCTGCTGGGAGAACCTGCCGTCATGGCTGATCCGCATCCAGGTGAGCCCCGGATGCGGGCCATTGGCCGGACTGAAGCCGGACGTTACGTTTTTCTGGTCTTCATGTTCAGGACAATCAGCAGCCAGACCCGGTTACGTCCCATCAGTGCCCGTTACATGCATCAGAAGGAGATCGATTACTATGAGCAGCAAAAATAGATCCATGCCCTCGCTGCACAGTGACGAAGCGGTCGAGGATTTCGTCGCGACCGCCGATCTGACCCAATATGACCTGTCCGGTTTCAAGCCCATGCGTTTTGAGATCGAACCCAAGGCGGCCGCCCTCAACATGCGCCTGCCAGCGTCCCTGCTGGACGCCGTGAAAGCCAGGGCGAAGGCAAAGGGCCTCCCTTACACACGCTATGTCCGGATGCTGCTGGAGACCGATGTCGCTCAGGCGCGGTAAAGCTGTATTCCGACCAGAACAGAGGAGATCGGGCGATGTAGGTACGCTCGGAAATCACTCCGCGCGTCATGGAAGGAAATCTCCCATGTCTCGCACCTATCATCACAGCCGCAAACACGGCCGTGATCATCGTTGGGCCAACCGGCCGGATCGCTGTGGCTATGGAGGCTCGCGTGAAGCCTCTGAATCCCCCAACTGGTACAGCCATCTGCATGATATCCGTCCTGGTCGTCATCATGATCGGCATATTGCCCGCCTGATTATCAAGGGCAACCTTGATCCTTTCGAAGCGGTCTTTCCGTATACCGGAACCCGGCGGCCTCACGAATATTACTGGTAATCTTCAGCACGGGAACGATCTTTCGTTCCCGTGTCCCGCGAGGCCATCAGGGACGTGGAATGAGGGGGAGGAAGGGCGTCAATGGCCGCCTGAATCCGGGCCAGATCGGCGTCCAGAAGAGCAAGGACCTGATCGGCCGGGACTGCGGGTTGCGTGCTGTTACGCGCCTTGCAGATTGCAGCCCTTTTGGCAGCCCGTTCGTCAGAAAAATCCGTTATAGTCATGTCTTCATCGCCTCGTGTTTAGCGACAGGGGCAGGGGCAGAAATCCGCCATGCATAATCGCAGACATTATCCAGCAATTCTGCCCGTTGTGTCTGACTGTAAGCTATGACGAAATCAGCGACGATTTTTTCTGGCACACCTTCCCGAAGAAGATTGGCAGCCGTTTCCGCTATTTCCAGATTGACCGCTTCATTGAGCAAGACCAAGGCATCCGTATCGGTCATACGCTTTGCCGCCCGTGCAACGAACCGGGCATTCAGATTCCACATCCATTGATGCCGGTTGAGTGTATTAGAAAACCATTCTGGAGAAGGGTATTCCGGAGCCATCAGGTATCCTCTTGAAGTATGTGATGATCAGTTTTCAGGCCATAAAATTGTTCTGCGGCCGAGATTACAGTCTGTCCGTTCTGGAAGACCGTATTTCGTCATCAGTCATGATCACGGTCTGCATCGAAAACATGAAGCCCCGCACGTCTCCAGCGTGTTTTCAGGTCAGTCGAAGCGGTATCATTTTTTCCCTGAAGCTGCGCCGCAATATCCAAAAACGCCCCGAGCATGGTGGCGCGGTCATCATCGGTCAGATCGACCAGTCCCGCCTTCTGGACCAGCCCACCCAGTTCGATCAGATGATGGGTGCGTTCCCGTCGCGCCTTTGCCCAGTCGCGCATGTCGGTGCGTGCCTTTCGTGTCTGATGGCGATGGATCAGGGCTGCCTGCTTCCTGATTCGTCTTTCAAGCGCCAGCAGTTCCGTTCTGATCGTTTCCGGTTTCTTTCCGGCTACCCTTTTTTCCGCCGGCCTGAAAGAAAGATTCCCCGCGTTCGGTCCACCTCGCGACGGCTTCAGGTTTGCCATCCGCCTGTTCGACAGCCGCAAGCAGAACCCCGGCCAGCGCCTCGATCGTCAGGGTATCTGCTCCCGTCGCCTCGACCAGTTCGCCGAGCTGAAGAGTTCTTTGTGCCTTAAGCTGCTTCGTCTTTTCCTGAAGAGCCTTCAGTTCCGCATCAATGTCCCGTGGTTTGCGCATTTCTGATCCCCTGTTTTTCGCAATCTGTGCCATACTCTACCACACACGCGAGAACCGCGTCACTTATCCAGACAGATCAATTCCTGTAGCGCAGTAAAATGTGAGTGCGCGCTTATACGTCACTGCGTGACGTGCGCTTGAATGGTGTGATAGGATCGCGTTCATGGCGATTTATCACCTTCATGCAAAGGTCATCAGCCGCGCTACCGGTAGGAGCGCCGTGGCAGCGGCGGCCTATCGTGCGGCCTCACGCCTGCATGACGTGCGTCTGGATCGTGACCATGATTTTTCCAATAAGAGCGGCGTGGTGCATTCCGAGATCCTGCTACCCAATGGCGCACCGGATCGGTTTCTTGATCGGTCTGTTCTGTGGAACGAGATCGAGGCGATCGAGAAGCGTAAGGATGCGCAGCTTGCCCGCGAGGTGGAGTTTTCAATCCCGTGCGAAATGACCCAGACGCAGGGGATCGCGCTGGCACGGGATTTTGTGCATGAGCAGTTCGTGGAACGCGGCATGGTCGCCGACCTCACTGTGCATTGGGATATCGGTGCAGACGGGCAGATGAAGCCCCATGCGCATGTGATGCTGTCCACGCGATCAGTGGACGAGAACGGATTTGGTGCGAAAGAGCGTCTGTGGAACGACAAGAAATTCCTGCTGACGTGGCGGGAGCGGTGGGCGTCTCTTGCCAATGAACGGCTGGCCGAGCTGGATCTGGATGTGCGGATCGACCATCGGTCATTTGCCGCGCAGGGGATCGACCTTGAGCCGCAGAACAAGATCGGTCCGGCCGGGATGCGCCGGGAGGAGCGGGGCGAGGACGCGGAGCGGGTTGCCGACCATCTGGAGATCGCGCGGCGCAATGGCGAGAGGCTGCTGGCGGAACCGCATGTGGCGCTGGAGGCGCTGACGCGGCAGCAGAGCACCTTTACCCGGCAGGACCTGGCGCGGTTCGTGGACCGACATACGGCGAATGCTGAACAGTTTACGGCCGTCATGGTTCGGGTGGAGGCGTGTCCGGAGCTGGTCGCACTTGGGAAAGACGGACATGGGCGGGAGCGGTTCTCCACGCGAGAGATGATCGGGGTCGAGCAGCGGCTGGAAGAGGTGTCGCTCGCGATGGGGCAGTCCCTGGGGCATGCGGTGCCGCTGGCGGTGCGGCGGGCGGCGATGGTGCGGGACGGGCTTGGGGACGAGCAGGCGCTGGCCGTGGGCGAGGTGACGAAGTCCCGTGACCTGTCCGTGGTGGTGGGCTATGCCGGGACGGGGAAGAGCACCATGCTGGGTGTCGCCCGCGCGGCGTGGGAAGAGGCCGGGTATCGGGTGCGCGGGGCGGCGTTGTCGGGGATTGCGGCGGAAGGGTTGCAAGGTGGGGCTGGGATTGAGAGCCGTACCCTCGCATCGTTAGAGCTGGCCTGGGCGAAAGGGCGGGACCGTCTGGAGCGCGGGGACGTGCTGGTGGTGGACGAGGCCGGCATGGTGGGGTCACGGCAGATGGAGCGGGTGCTCTCAGCTGCGCGTGAGGTTGGTGCCAAGGTGGTGCTGGTTGGCGATCCCGAGCAGTTGCAGGCGATCGAGGCGGGTGGTGCATTCCGGGCGGTGGCCGAGCGGGTCGGGTCGGTGGAGATCACGACGGTGCGTCGGCAGCGTGAAGGCTGGCAGCAGGCCGCGACGAAGGAACTGGCGACCGGGCGCACCGGTGAGGCGCTGGGGCGCTATGAGGCGGCTGGCCTTGTACGCGGGCATGAGACCCTGGAAGAGGCGCGGGCCGGGGTGGTGGTCGGGTGGGATGAAGCCCGTCAGGCTGCGCCGGAGGACAGCCAGATCATGCTGGCGCACCGGCGTGTCGATGTACGGGCGCTGAACGAGGCGGCGCGCGAGATCCGCAGGGACGCGGGTGAGCTGGGCGAGGATGTTCTGGTGCCGACTGCGCAGGGCGAGCGGGTGCTTGCGGACGGGGAGCGTGTCTACTTCCTACGCAATGACCGGGAGCTGGGGGTGAAGAATGGCACGCTGGGTACGGTGCGGGGCATCACGGGGTCGGTCGAGGCCGGGGATCTGGCGCTGTCGGTGCAGCTTGACGGGCCGGGTGGTGCCGGAACTGGGCGGATCGTACCGGTGCGCGTGGCGGACTATGACGCGCTGGATTATGGCTATGCGGCCACCATTCATAAATCGCAGGGTGTGACGGTGGATCGGGCCCATGTGTTGGCGACGGGAAGCATGGACCGACATGGGGCCTATGTGGCGCTGTCGCGGCATCGGGAGAGTGTGTCCGTTCATTGGGGTCGGGATGATGTGGGCGACCGGGACGGGCTGGTGAAGCGGCTGTCGTGCGAGCGGCTGAAGGATACCACGCTAGATTACCCGCAGGTCCGGGATCGGGATGCCGGGTTCGTGCGGCGGCGCGGGCTGCATGTCCCCGAGAGCGAGATCGTGGTGGAGCGCGGCAAGGCTGCCTCTGGTCCCCGGCAGGACAGGCAGGCCGAAGCGTTTCCTGTGCCAGAGCCTGCACCGGCACAGCAGAAACGCGGGATGTTCGACGGGCTGGACCTGTCCGTGCGGCCTGGTCGTCGAACATCAGAAAAAGACGTTCCGGCCGGGATGGAGGCTGAGGCCGGCAAGCGGGAGAGTGGGGTTGAGCGTGAGGTTCCTGTTTCTCCCTTTGCGGGTTTGAGGCTGCCCCGTGTGAAGCGCGAGCAGGTGCCGGTCGGGCTGGGTGGGTTTGTGCCAGGGAGTGACCCGCTTCAGCAGGCGGTGGAGCAATATGCGCGGGCTTGGGTGGATGCCGAGCGCATGGTGCGTCAGGAGCTGCCGGTTCTGGAGCACCAGAAGAAGGCGCTGTTTGAGGCCGGGCGGGATCTGGAGCGGGTCCGGCGTGGGAGTGAGGCGGATCTGCGGGCGGCGCTGAAGCATCAGCCGGAGATCCGGCAGGTGCTGTATGGTCTGGAAGGTCCGGCACGGGCGCGCAGGCTGGTCGAGGGGCTGGAGCACGAGGACAGGGTGCGGAAGAGTCCGGAATTGCGGGCGGCGCGGTTTGTGAGGACGTGGGACGGGCTGAGCCGGGAGCAGCAGGGTGTGGCGCTGAAGGAACTGAAGCGGGATGCGCAGCTTGAGTCCATCCTGCGGGAGAAAAGCCGCGAGCTGGGCATCCGGAAGGGATCGACGCTCGATCACGGGCTGCATCCCCATCAGCGGGAGCACTCCCTTTCACGCTCCAGGTCGCGCGGTATGGATATGGGGATGTAATCTGCTTGAGAGAGGATGTGTTGATGTGTATAATATTTATTGGAGATACACATTATGCGAACCAACATCATTATTGACGATACCCTCATGACAGATGCGCTGAAAGCGTCTGGCGTCAAAACCAAGAAAGAAGCTGTCGAACTCGGATTGCGGACGCTGATCAAGTTGAATCAGCAGCGGCAACTGCGTTCTATGAAGGGCAGGCTGGAGTGGCGGGGTGATCTCGACGCCATGCGTTCTGACGCATGATTCTGGTCGATTCATCGGTCTGGATCGATTTTTTCAGGGGTACCGTGACGCCACAGGTTGATGCTCTGGACCGGTTGCTGGGAGAGGAACTGGTCGCCATTGGGGATCTGATGATGACGGAAGTTCTTCAGGGATTTGCGAGTGAGCGGGATTTCAACAAGGCACGGCGGATGCTTGGCGCTCTGGATCTGGTTGAGATCGGGGGGCGTGATGTCATGATCGAGGCGGCACGGTATTTCCGTGACCTGCGCGCCAGAGGCATCACCATTCGGAAAACCATTGATACCCTGATTGCCACACGGTGCATCGTAAGCGGATATCGGCTTCTTTACAGTGATCGGGACTTTGATCCGTTCGTGACATATCTGGGGCTGGAACGGGTTGTCTGATTTCAGCGTGGTGACTGGAGAGGACATGCAGAAAAAAGAAGCGACCGTTCGGCTGGGATCACTTCTGGGGGCCATCGGTCGTGAGGTCAGTGTGCGTGATCAGGATGTCGCGGTCTTGCAGACCCGCGATCAGACCCCGGCCGAGGCAATGACCTTCGAATGATCCTGCTGCTTGATACCAACGTGATCCTGGAGACGTGGAGGCCTGTCCCGGAGCCGTGTGTTCTGGCCAGCCACGACGTGTCGCCTTTCGAGGCAGCCGATGTGCGGGTTTTTAATCCATGGGAGGACGTCTGATGTCAGAGGAAGGTTCGGCGCAGCGCGCGTTTGATGATCTGCGTGCTGAAATATCGGTGCTCCGGCGCAGTATGGAAGCATTGCCGCAGGCGTGGCGGGAGAACCGGCCGCCGGATTACACGGAGGATCTGGCCCGCGTTGTAAAAGCCATGAACGCGGTTAGTACGCGGATGAAGGCGATCGAGGACACTCCAACGCTGAAAATGACGCCTCAGGCGTATGGGCAGGGAATACGTCAGGCAGGGCTTTCTGCCAGTCAGGAGATACAGGCAACGTTTCAGAAAGCGATAGGTGAGGTTCAGGAGGAGCGTCAGGAACTTGCCCATATTATTGGGCAGTCCCGTCAGCAGGATCGTCAGAACTGGTGGCTGTTAGGGGTGGGTCTTGCCTGTCTTGTTGTAGGGATCGGGTTATCGCCTGTGCTGGCGTATCTCCTGCCTTCTTCTATCGGGACGCGGGTGGCATCCTTTATTGTCGGGGAGAAAGATCGCTGGAACTCTGGGGCCATGATGATGGCAGTCAGCAATCCTGAAGGCTGGCAACGTGTACGTGAGGACAGCCAGTTGGTTGAGGCCAACAGAGACAGGATTACAGCTTGCCAGAAAGCGGTATCGGGTCAGGAAAAAACTCAGAAATCCTGTGTCATCACCATTTCGGCACAACAGGAATAGTTTTGAGGGATAAAAGCCGACAGCAGAATATGACATGTCAAAGAAACCGGATTTCTTTGACGGATTGTTCTGACGTGTTAGAAAAAACGCATATTGCTACCACGTTGGGATGTCATGTTAACGCCAACTTACCCGTCCGACGCTGCTTGCGGGGAACCAGTTTGCTCGGACGCTCTGATGCGCTGAAAATTGGCTCAATCGTGTCTGCCCGAAGATATTTCCGGATCGTGTTCCGCGACAGGCCCGTTCGACGCTCGATTTCGCTGATTGGCAGAGCATCTCGATGATGCCAACGATACACGACACTTAATAAATTCATGCTGATCACTTCTCCATAGAGCTCCGGTCAATAAAACCGGAGTAGTGCCCAGCATGGGTCAATTCTCAGTGGAAATTTATATCTCTCCTTGGTCAGCTCTCAACTAAAATCAACAATAGAGGTCAGTCCTGTTCAGAAAACTGCCCTGACCGCATCAGACGACAAGCCTCAACATCTATGCCCATCCTCTAATGCGCGCCGACGATCACGCTCGAACCAGCACCGCCGAATATAGCGGTACAGGCTAATGGTGGTTGGGAGTAATTGCCTTCGATGACGGTCTCATGATGCAGATGCGTGTCCTCAAACATTCCTATTTCAAGAAAAGTGTTACGATCCATGGAAGGATTAATGCGGTGACGACGGCGTTCAATCCCATAGCGATTGCGGCGAACAATCCAGCGACTGTACTTACTGAGAAGGCGCGTGCTGTCCCTACACCATGGGAAGCAAGGCCAACGGCAAAGCCACGCGCAGCATAATTCCTGATACCTAAGAAGTTCATCAAAGGGGTGACCACGACCGCCCCGAAAATACCGGTGAACATGACCAGTAACATCGTGATTGATGGCGTGCCACCCATCTGCTTGGTAAGAGCCATCGCAACTGCGGCCGTCACGGACTTCGGGGCCAAATCGATCAGTAACTCGCTAGGCAGACCACACAAGGTGCCGATGCCGAGAGCGCTTATCATGGCAACTATGGCACCGACGAAGAGCGCCCCAGCCATCGGCACAAGGACCTGCCGTAAAACAGCGCGGTGACGGTAGATTGGAACTGCGATCGCGACTGTAGCCGGCCCCATCAAAAAATTAACGAATTGCGCCCCCTCGAAGTAGGCCGAGTAGGAAGTTCTCGTCTTGAGCAAAACAATAATAATCAGACTTGAGGCGAGTAGGATGGGGTTTGCCGCAGGGTGACTATTGAGCATTCGCGCAAAGCGCAAAGCTACCGCATAGCTTATGATCGTCAGTGACAACCAGAACAGTGGGGTCGTGGAGAGATAAACCCACAGGTTGACTGGATCAGTCATGATATTCTCCGCTGTGACCCATCAGGCGTGAAAGGCCAATGAAGACCACAACGGTTGAGACGAGCGCTAGGATTGTAGAGCCCGCCACGGCAAGCAACAAACCTCCTCCGTAGCGGGACAGCACATCTGCTGTTTGAATGACACCTACTGTCGCAGGGACAAAGAATAGGCCTAACGAGCCGAGCAGAACATCTGACACACGCTCGATGGGGAGCGCTTTGGGACGATCCTCTGACACTTTGCTGCGCGTGCCGACAGCGAAAAGAGCCAAAAGGAGAACCAATAAGCCAACGACTGGTCCGGGCACCGGAGGAACAAGCGATCGGGATACAATCTCGCCCAATAACTGGCACGCTAGAACAATCCCGATCGCGGCGATCATAGATGACCTCTGTTATCAGTCATGGTGTGAACTCTGTTCCGTGCGCTACTCGCAGCCGAGGGCATCGGCTGCTTCGACGAGGGATTCGACAACGATATCCCAGTCCTGCTCCGCTTTGAGGTCCTCGGTCTGGTGAGGGCCATGCTCATGAGGGCGTCGCACGAACACCGTGCGAAGTCCCGCGGAGCGGGCCGCTTCCAGGTCGCTGTTATGTGCTGCCACAAGTGCCACCTGTCCCGGTAGAAAGCCCACCGCTTCCGCAGATTTGAGATAGGTCTGAGCTTGAGGTTTGTAGCTTTTGGATAGCTCAGCGCCGGTGATGACATCCCAGGGGAGTCCGCCGAACCTCTCCAGCGCGAGCATCCACGCGATGTGCCCGTTCGACAACGGCCCAATCGCAAACTTCTTTTTGAGCCTGGTCAGTCCTTCAACCGAATCTGGCCACGGATCAAGCCTGTTCCAGGCTTCGTTGAGATCATTCAGTTCAGCGTCTTCGATCTGGTTGGCATCAATGCCATTGTTGTTGAGGACCGTTTCGAGGCTTTCGCGGTTAAGAACGTCGAGTTTCACCCAGTTGCGCTCTCCCTGCCGAATCTTTTCCATCGAAGGTTGGTAGAGTGCTCGCCACTGATCCGCGAAGTCATAAGGATCGAGCGCGATGGCGTGCTTGTGCAGGAACGGCTCAGACGCCCGTGCGATGCCGGATCGCCAATCGACGACCGTTCCATAGGTATCGAAACCCAGATACCCGACGGAGTCAAAGTTCGTGGACATAGTGATGGACCTCTCAAGGAAACAACAGATGGAACCGATCACGCGCTCTTAAGGGTGGGATGCGTTCGGAGCACATCCCCTCTTGCCCTCAGTAGAGTCTAATAGTAAAATTATTAATATTGCATATATTAAGTAGAAATAGTTATGAATGTGTTTCGCTCTGGGGTGGCTACCTTCGACCTGCAATTGCTCCAGACTTTTGTGACCGTCGTGTCCTGCGAGAGCTTCACTGCTGCCGCCAAAGAGCTTTGTCAGACACAATCCACGATCAGTCAGCAGGTTCGACGCTTGGAGACGCGGCTTGGTAAGCCGTTGTTCGATAGGACGACACGCTCTGTGGTGCTCACCGCAGAAGGGTTCTTGTTGCTTGACTATGCCCGTGCAGTCCTTGCCTTAGCTCAAGAAGCCTACGAGAAGATCAACAGCGGAAGGCTGACTGGGCGCATCAAAATTGCTGCGTCTGATGACCTAGCGACCCATCGACTCCCATCTTTGCTACGTCGCTTCCGGCGGCTGCATCCGGAAGTCGCCATCGAAATTGAGGTCGGTCTTACCGAGATCATGCTGGGTGAACTGTACGCCCAGAATTTCGATTTGGTGCTGGGGAAAAGGATGCTTGGCAGTACACATGGGGAGGCGTTTGGCGAAGACCATCTGGTCTGGGTCGGTGATCTGGGCGAACGATCTGTAGTTGACCGACGCTCTTTGCCGCTCGCTCTGTTCCCTGATGGATGCCTGTATCGTCGGGCAGCAATCAAGGCGCTTCAAGACTCTAATCTGCCATGGGAGGTTGTTTGCACCAGTCCGAGCCTTGCGGCGATCCATGCGGCTGTCCAAGCGGGAATCGCCATTTCCCCCTTGGCGAAGGGCCTTATAGGCGACCTGCCGATTATGAACTCCAGCGAACTACCCGCTTTGCCGATCATCGAGTTTGCCGTCTTCCTGCAAGCAAAAGAGCAAGTCAGCCAGCCCGCAGCGATCTTTCGCGATCTTCTCTGTGCCGAGTCGTCACCATGATGTTTGGACGCCTATCTCTAAGGAGTGTTCGATATGGAGCTCCCCTGCAAAGACGTCATGGACGAGTTGATCGGCCTGCTGGCGAGCACGGCGCACCAAGGCTTCAATGACAGTGACCGACGGTAGAAGAAGGCTTCGGCGATGCATCTCGGCAATCAGGACCGCAGCCTGGCAGGATGGCTGGATCACATGATGTGCAGTTGGCATAGCGAAACCGATTATGTCATGAAATGCCGACTGATCAAAGGTTTGGTAGCCATAACCCTTCATCATGCTTGCCAATGAGGTGCCCGCCGCGTTCTGTGCGATCTGGAACTGGCGCAAATCTTCGGCTGTTACCTATGGGGGAGCGGCCCAGAAACGTGGCGAAACGGCCGACATCGCGAAGGTAATTGCACTGCGCCTCCCGGGAGAACCGCCGCACCGCCATGTCATCAAGGTTGGCGGGAAGAGGTTGTTCGAAAACGTACGCTAAGAGTTTGTTGGAGAGCCTTTCATATCTGCGCAGATATCAGGAACATGTCCGAACTCTGTGTGCTCGTCGCCCCAGGCCTTGAGAGCCTTGATGACGGGCTTGAGGGTTCGCCCGCGCGGGGTGAGGCTGTATTCCACCTTTGGCGGGACTTCCGGGTAAACCGTCCGTAAGACGAACCCGTCGCGCTCCAGTTCGCGAAGCTGGGTCGTCAGCATTCTCTGGGTGATATTGGGCAGGCGTTTGCGGATGGCGTTGAAGCGCAGGGTCCCCTGAAGCAGGTGATAGAGGATCACGCCTTTCCATTTTCCGTCGATGAACTGAAGCGTTGCCTCAACAGCGCAGCCGGGACTGCAATCAAGCGACTTATGGCGGATGCGGGTCATAACGGTATCATTTCCGACACTATGGGCGTTAAAAGTGCGTTCTTGTCTGAAAACATCATAGTGTTCACTCTTCTCCTCATTCAACAGAGGAGCAGACAATCATGCGGGCCATCGGTTATCAGACACCGCTTCCCATCGAAAATCTGGCATCCCTTCAGGACATTGATCTGCCAAAACCTGTCCCTACAGGACGGGATCTTCTGGTGGAAATCAGGGCCGTATCGGTCAATCCGGTTGATACCAAAGTCCGTCGCAGTGCGACACCGGAGGCGGGTCAGTGGCGTGTTCTGGGCTGGGATGCCGCAGGCGTTGTTGTGGGAACCGGACCGGACGTCACGGATTTTTCTGTCGGCGACGAGGTCTTTTATGCGGGGGCGATCAATCGCCCTGGGACCAACGCCGAGTTTCATCTGGTTGATGAACGGATTGTTGGTCGCAAACCCTGCTCCCTGAACTGGGCCGAAGCCGCAGCCTTACCACTGACAGCAATTACGGCCTGGGAGATGCTTTTCGATCGTCTGGATATTAGCCGATCTGTCCCAGGAGTGACCCCGTCCATTCTGATCATCGGGGGCGCTGGCGGAGTCAGTTCCATAGCGATCCAGCTAGCCAAGGTCCTGACCGACATTACAGTCATTGCCACAGCTTCGCGCCCCGAAACGCAGGACTGGGTCATATCTCTCGGGGCAGATTACGTGATCGATCACAGCAAGCCTCTGGCCGCACAGGTTGCCACTCTTCCCACGGGTGCTCCCGGCTTTGTTTTTTCCACGACGCAGACGGATCAACATCTGGCAGAGATCGTCGAACTTCTTGCCCCGCAGGGACATTTCGGCCTGATTGATGATCCGGCTGATTTCAATGCTGTCCCTCTCAAAAAGAAAAGCCTGTCCCTGCACTGGGAGCTGATGTTCACCCGTTCACTGTTCGGAACGGCAGACATCGGCGCGCAGGGGACGCTCCTGAACAATGTGTCGCGGCTCGTAGATGAAGGTCGTCTTCGCACGACGCTCGGCAAAAATCTCGGGCTCATCACCGCCGCCAATCTGCGGAAGGCTCATGCCCTGATCGAGAGCGGTCAGGCTAAAGGCAAGATTGTGCTCGAAGGTTTCCCTGCCTGAAGGCATATTTTGATGACCTTACACAAAGACAAAACCTTGCCACTTTTCTGAAATTCGAAATCTCAAAACGGAGACCAACATGAAACTGACAGATAATACCATATTGATTACTGGAGGTGGTTCCGGGATCGGTCGCGCCCTTGCCGAAGCATTTCATCAGAAGGGCAACAAGGTAATTATTGCCGGGCGTCGCCGTTCAAGGCTTAATGAAGTTACAGCAGCCAATCCTGGCATGGAGGCCATTGAACTAAATCTCGAAATTCCAGCTGATATCCAGAACGTCGCGGAACAAATTCAACGAGATTACCCATCGTTGAACGTACTTATCAATAATGCCGGAATCATGTTGCCAGATACGGCGGACGGGCAAATAGATGACAATCTTCTGATATCAACGTTCACTACCAATTTTGCTGCTCCAATTCGACTGACTTCTGCGCTCATGCCACATCTTAAGGCACAGTCTCAATCAACCATCATCTACAATACTTCCGGACTGGCCTTTATTCCGCTCGCAATGACAGCAGTTTATTCTGCATCTAAAGCAGCTCTCCATTCTTACGTAATGTCGCAGCGTTTCCTGCTTAAGGATACGAACATCGACGTCATCGAAATCGCACCGCCATGGGTTCGGACCGAACTGATGAACAGTCAAGAAGCAGAAGCCGCTGTCCCTCTAAATAAATTCATTTCCGATACTATGGCTCTCTTGGCCACAGAGGAGAACGAAATCATCGTTGATGAAGCGAAAATATTTCGTGATTCTTCCGGCCCACAAGAATATGGATTCGTCGAAAGTTTTAATCAGAAAATGCGGGCCCTTTTCCAAAATAGATAGGAAGGGGTACATCTTTCCTGTCTGGCAAATAAAAAAGGCTATCATACGGCACGTTATCTGTTTGCGTGCCGTATAAACCCTGTTGCCACAAATAGGGTCACAATTGCTAATGACGGTCATGAGAGCTTACGGCCCTGCCTGAAAAACGGGGCCACCCCATATTGCGTCCAAAATAGCTCGTAAATGCGTTGCCGAGTTCGTTCTCGAGGTGTTTAGTCCCGGGGTTTGATGGTGTGGTATTTGTACGAGAGTGGAAGGAAGCATTATGGGGACAGATACGTCATGGCAGCGCCACGACCACGCACGCCGTATGAGCAGCAATACAGCGATCGCAGGCTTCGCTCGCGGCGTTGAGCAAGGAGTTCGGGATCAACCCGAAAACAGTTGCAAAATGGCGGAAGCGTGAGACTGTCGAAGATCAGAAAACTGGCCCTAAAGAGCCTCGCTCAACGAGCCTGACAGAAACCGAAGAAGCCATGGCAGTCGCTTTTCGCCGGATACGTTGCTGCCGCTGGATGATTGCCTTTATGCCCTGCAGGCCAGCATTCCTCATCTGACACGTTCGGCCCTGCATCGCTGCTTTCAGCGTCACGGGATCTCCCGGCTTCCGGATATCGAGGGAGACAAGCCCAAACGACAGCGTTTCAAACGCACTCCCATCGGCTTTTTTCACATCGATATTGCCGAAGTCCAGACTGCTGAGGGCAAGCTGCACCTCTTCGTTGCTATCGACCTGACAAGCAAATTCGCTGTCACACAACTCGTCGGGAAAGCCGATCGGAAGACAGCCTGGGAATTCCTCGAATATCTCCTGAGCATCATTCCTTATCGGATCCATACCAGGGGTCGTTTGCGGGAGGGGGCGAAATCCTACGCTAAGCTGAGAACGCGCTTCCCATAATCCCTGAGCTCGCCCTTCGGTCCGACATATCTGTATAGAGTGACGCGCTCGATCCCGAGTTCCTTGCACAGATCGGAAACAGACGTGTCGCGCTGCGCCATGGCGGCCTGGGCGAGACGCACCTGTGCTTTGGTCAGGGCGAATTTTCGCCCTCCCTTTCGTCCGCGCGCTCTGGCTGCGGCAAGGCCAGCCATGGTGCGCTCGCGGATCAGATCCCGCTCGAACTCGGCCAGAGTGGCAAAGATACCGAACACCATGCGGCCGGATGCGGTCGTGGTGTCGATCTGAGCGCCTTTTCCGGTCAGCACACGCAGGCCGATCCTGCGGTCTGACAGATCCTTCACGGTGTTGACCAGGTGGGCGAGCGAGCGCCCGAGGCGATCGAGTTTCCAGACCACCAGCACATCGCCGTCGCGCAAGGATTTGAGGCATGCAGCTAAGCCGGGCCGATCATCGCGGCTACCGGATGCACGATCATCATAAATATTACCTGGCTCGATACCGGCGGCACGCAGGGCGTCGTGCTGGAGGTCGAGGGATTGGGAACCATCGGCTTTGGAGACGCGGGCATATCCGATCAGCATGTTTCTTAAACGTTGGTTTGAAGCGGTGACGAACATGAGCACATAAGCTTGCACTATTGTGTATCTTAACCAGCATCGCAATCAAACTATCTCAAACCTTACCTTGGAAAGAATAAGGAGCATGTATGCCGCGTCGCGTGACCCTGACCGATCGACAGCGCGAGGCGCTGTTTCACTTACCGGTCGATCAAGGTGATCTGCTGCGGCACTATACCCTTAGCGATGAGGATCTCGGGCATATCCGCCAGCGCCGGCGCGCCCACAACCGTTTCGGCTTCGCGCTGCAACTGTGCGTCCTGCGCTACCCGGGCCGGGTACTCACCCCTGGCGAGCTGATCCCGGCACAGGTATCGGATTTCATCGCGGCCCAGCTCGGGCTGAGCCGTGACGATCTACTCCTCTATGCCGCGCGCGAGGAGACCCGGCATGAGCATCTGGCGGACCTACGCCGGATCTACGGCTATCGCTCCTTTTCGGGGCGGGGCGCACGGGATTTGCGCGATTGGATCGCTCGGGAAGCCGAGGCGGCGACATCGAATGAGGATCTTGCCCGTCGCTTCGTTGCAGAGTGTCGCCGCACCCGCACAATCCTTCCCGGTTTCTCAACGATTGAGCGCCTTTGTGCCGATGCACTGGTCAAGGCCGAACGCAGGATCGAAGATCGTATCGCCCATCGCATAACACCAGCCCTGAGCGAGAATTTGGCTCATCTGTTAGAGAATCGGTGGATGGTCGCATCACCCGCTTCGTATGGCTGCGACAGTTCGAAGTTGGCGCAAATTCGGCGGCGGCCAATCGGCTGATGGATCGACTGGAATATCTCCACAAGTTCGATCTTCCGGCAGATTTGCTGGACGGCGTTCCGCGCATCGTGTGACCCGCCTTCGCCGGCAGGGCGAGCGCTATTACGCCGACGGCATGCGCGATCTGCCCGAAGGCAGGCGGCTTGCAATCCTCGCTGTCTGCACCATGGAATGGCGGTCATCTCTGGCTGATGTCATCGTGGAGACCCACGATCGCATCGTAGGCCGTCTCTATCGGGTCTCCGAACGCCTTTGCAGCACCAAGATCGCCGACGAAAAGGCGGCCGTTCGGGACACGCTGAAGTTTTTGCTGAAATCGGTGGTGCTTTGCTTGGAGCGCAGGACGATGGCGCATCCCTGGACGGGATAATCACCACCGGTCCAGGCTGGGAACGGTTCAGAACCCTTGTCGCCACGGCCTCTGCGTTGACCAATGTGCTCGCTGCCGACCCGCTCAGCCGTGTGCTGGACGGCTATCATCGCTTCCGCCTCTATGCGCCCAGGATGCTGCGCCTGCTCGACATGCAGGCGGCGCCGATTGCCAAGCCTCTTCTGACGGCTATCGCGCTGCTACAGAGCGGGATCAAATCCGATCCTCCTATGGATTTTCTACGTCCCAACTCCAAATGGCATCGCCATCTTCGCGCTGCGCCCGCCGGCGACTACCGACTTTGGGAAATCGCGGTGCTGTTCCATATCCGCGACGCTTTCCGGTCCGGCGACATATGGCTGGCAAAATCGCGCCGCTATGGCGACCTCAAGCAGATCCTGGTCCCGCCACAGGCGATAGAGCAGACCGCGCGGTTCGCTGTGCCGCTGCAACCCGGCGAATGGCTTGCCGAGCGCAGGGCTCGACTGGATACACAACTGAAGGCGCTTGGCCGCGCGGCGCGAACCGGTACGATCCCAGGCGGCATCATCGAGAACGGCAAGCTGCACATCGACAAGCTGAAGGCTGACACACCCGAAGGCACTGAGGATCTCGTACTCGATCTCTATCAACAGCTCCCGTCCACGAGGATCACCGATTTGTTGCTGGAAGTCGATGAGCGAACCGGATTCTCCGAGGCTTTCACGCATCTGCGCACTGGCGTGCCTTGCCGCGACCAGATCGGCCTGATGAACGTGTTGTTGGCGGAAGGCGTCAATCTTGGTCTACGCAAGATGGCAGCGGCGACCAATACGCACAGCTTCTGGGAATTGCTGCGGATCGCACGCTGGCATGTCGAAGGCAGCGCCTATGATCGGGCGCTCGCCATGATCGTGGAAGCCCATGCCGCTCTGCCTATGTCCGCCTTCTGGGGACAAGGGAAATCCGCATCCAGCGACGGGCAGTTCTTCCTTGCTACCGAGCAGGGCGAAGCGATGAATCTGATCAACGCGAAATATGGCAACGTCCCAGGCCTCAAGGGATACAGCCATGTGTCCGATCAATATGCACCCTTCGCTACCCAGGTCATCCCGGCAACGGTCAGCGAGGCACCTTATATACTCGATGGGCTGCTCATGAATGACGCAGGCCGCCGCGTCCGCCAGCATTTTGCCGACACGGGTGGCTTTACCGATCATGTGTTCGCCGCCAGCTCCTTGCTCGGCTACAGGTTCGCACCGCGTATCCGAGATCTCTCTCAGAAAAGACTCTATGCCTTCACGCCCAACGCGACGCCCGCCAATGTGCGAGCGCTGGTTGGCGGCAAAATCAATGAACCGCTCATCGAGCGCAACTGGCCCGACATCCTGCGCGTCACGGCAACGATCGCAGCGGGCATCGTCGCCCCCAGCCAGATTCTTCGCAAGCTCGCTTCCTACCCGCGCCAGAATGAGCTGGCCCTCGCATTGCGGGAGATCGGTCGCATCGAGCGCACCCTGTTCATGATCGACTGGATTCTCGACGCCGGTCTCCAGCGCCAGGCTCAGATCGGTCTCAACAAGGGCGAGGCCCATCATGCCCTCAAGCGCGCCATCAGCTTCCATCGTCGAGGTGAGATACGCGACCGCTCAGGCGAAGGGCAGCACTATCGTATTGCCGGCATGAACCTGCTCGCCGCCATCATCATCTTCTGGAACACCATGAAACTCGGGGAGGTCGTGGACAGACGCGCCGTGGACGGCATCATCATCCCGCCTGATCTCCTCGCCCATGTCTCACCGCTGGGATGGGAACACATCAACCTCACCGGCGAATATCGCTGGCCTAAATCCTTAGCGTAGGATTTCGCCCCCTCCCGCAAACGACCC